>DATBWP010000087.1:0-6549 GCA_036514735.1 Anaerolineales bacterium | reverse complement strand
TTCTTAAACCTGGTCATTACCATCGGAGGCGCATGGGCGCTGATCTGATCCGGCTGGAGATCTTCAAGCACCTGTTCGCCTCGATCCCCGAGGAGATGGGTGCGGTGCTGCAGCGCGCCAGTTTTTCACCCAATATCAAAGAGCGGCGCGATTTTTCCTGCGCCCTGTTCAATGCAGCCGGCGAGATGATCGCTCAGGCGGCGCACATCCCGGTGCATTTGGGCGCCATGCCGCTTTCGGTGCAGAACGCCATCCACAAGGCGGACTTCGCCGAGGGCGACATGCTGATCTTGAATGACCCATACCAGGGCGGCACGCACTTGCCAGACCTGACCCTGATCGCGCCCATCTTTGCGGGCGGGGAGCTGGTGGGTTTCGCTGCCAACCGCGCCCACCACGCCGATGTGGGTGGCATGGCCCCTGGTTCTATGCCGATTGCGCGCGAGCTGATCCAGGAAGGTTTGATCATCCCCGCGGTGAAGTTAATGGAACGAGGCAGAGTGCAACAAGGCATTTGGGATTTGATCCTAAGGAACACGCGGTCGCCCTGGGAACGAGCCGGCGACCTGCATGCCCAGATGGCCGCCAATCAACGCGGGGTGGAACGCTTCGCGGCGTTGATCGCCAAATACGGCTTGGCTGAGATCGAACATTACAGCCAGGCGCTGCTGGCGTACACCGAGCGGCTCACCCGCGCCATGCTGTCTGGCATTCCGGACGGCAGCTATGCCTTTGAGGATTTCCTGGATGATGATGGCATTGATAACCAGCCCATCAAAATCCGCGTGGCGGTCAATATCCAGGACGACCAGGCCAGTGTGGATTTCGCCGGGAGTGATCCGCAGGCGCGCGGCAGCGTGAATGCGGTGTACGCCATTACGCTCTCGGCGGTGTATTACGTCTTCCGATGTCTGGTGGATAGCGAAGTGCCTAACAATACCGGCTCCCTGCGCGCTATCCGCGTGTTGGCGCCCGAGGGCAGCGTGGTCAACGCCCGGCCGCCCGCCCCGGTGGCCGGCGGCAATGTGGAGACTTCGCAGCGCATCGTGGATGTGCTGCTGGGAGCGCTGGCACAAGCTATGCCTGGGCGCATCCCGGCTGCCAGCCAGGGCACGATGAACAACACGTTAATCGGTGGTTGGGATCCAGTTCGCCGGCGAGCGTTCACTTATTACGAGACCATCGGCGGTGGCATGGGGGCACGCCCAACCTCCGATGGACCCAGCGCCATTCATAGCCACATGACCAACACGCTCAACACACCGGTGGAGGCCATGGAGTACGCCTACCCGATCCAGGTCGTGCGTTACGAGTTGCGTTCCGGCAGTGGGGGCATGGGACGTTTCCGTGGCGGCGAGGGGTTGCGCCGCGACCTGCTGCTGCAGGCGGAGGCGACTGCCAGCCTGCTTAGCGATCGGCGCCGCGGGCAGCCTTACGGTTTGGCTGGCGGGCAAGCTGGGGTGAGCGGTGAAAACCTGTTGATCCGCGCCGGGCGAGAACAGAGGCTGCCAGGTAAGGGCGAGGTGGAATTGCGCGCCGGCGACATCCTCAGCATCCGCACTCCGGGGGGCGGCGGCTGGGGTTCCTGAGATTCTGCTATGATTGGCTTTTGATCTTAGCAATCAGCCATGACAGAACCTCTCACTTATCAGGAATCCACCCGCGTAACTGGCAAAGTAGTGGTGGTCACCGGCTCTGCAAGCGGCATCGGCGCGCAGATCGCCCTGCGCTTTGCGGAGGCCGGCGCAAGCGTGGTATTGAACGCCGACCACAACGCGCAGGGCTTGCAACAGGTAGCCAAGCGCATAACGGACCTGGGTGGCAAGACAAGCTCCGTGCAGGCCGATATCAGCCAGCCGGACGGGGCGCAAAAGTTATTCACCGCGGCCCTCGACAAATTTAGCCGGGTCGACGTGCTGGTCAATAATGCTGGGGTGCAGCCCCTGGCCCCGCTGCTAGAGATTGATGCTGCTGAGTGGGACCTGGTGGTGGGAACCAACTTGCGCGGTACCTTTTTGTGCACGCAGCAAGCCGCCAGGCGGATGATCAGCCAGGGCCAGGGCGGCTCCATCATTAATATCTCTTCGATTGAAGCGCTCAGCCCGGCCCCCAATCACAGCCATTATGGGGCTTCAAAGGCCGGCATCGATAATTTCACCAAGGCGTCTGCTTTGGAACTAGGCAAATACGGCATACGGGTGAACGCCGTGCTCCCAGGTCTGATCGATACCGGCAATCTGGAGCAGGCCTGGCCTGAAGGCGCGAGCCGCTGGCAACAGGCAGCCCCGCTGACCCGCGTGGGTCATGGGCTGGATGTGGCCGACGCCTGTCTTTTCCTGGCTTCCCCGGCCGCCCGCTGGATCACCGGAGCCATCCTGCCAGTGGATGGCGGCGTACTGGCCCAGCAGACCTATTAACCATGCCTGCCAAACCTACCGCCGCAGAAATCAGGCGTTTGCTGCAATTGGAAGAGCTCCCCGTGGAAGGGGGCTATTTCCGGCAGACCTATCTCTCTGCGGAGCAGATCCTGAAGCTCTACCTTCCGGAACGATATGCCGAGGACAAACCCATTAGCACCGCCATTCTTTTCTTGCTTACCCCAGATGCCTTTTCTGCGTTCCACCAATTGCCCACTGACGAGGTTTATCATTACTACCTCGGCGATCCCGCCGAGTTATTTGAGCTGCATCCGGATGGAACCACACGGTTGGTGACCTTGGGCGCGGATATAGTTAATGGTCATCAGGTGCAACACGTGGTGCCGCGCGGAACCTGGCAAGCTTCGCGGGTAGCTCCGGGCGGCGAGTGGGCGCTGCTGGGCACCACAATGGCACCCGGATACACCCAAAGCGATTTTCTATTGGGCTACGCAGCCAGCTTGATCAAAAAATATCCTTCCCAGGAGCAGATCATTCGCCAGTTGACCAGAGATGAATAACGAGACAGGTAAATCAATGAGGACCGTAGAGTGGCATCAGGATTCGGTGCGCATAATCGACCAGCGCCTGCTGCCCTGGGAGTTGAAGCTGGTCACCTTCGACGATTATGCGCAGGTGGCCGAGGCCATCTCCCAGATGGCGGTGCGCGGCGCTCCCGCTATCGGCGTGGCGGCCGCCTTTGGCATGGCGCTGGCTGCCCGCCAATCCGGCGCCAGGACCCCTGAACAACTGCGCGCCTTCATTCAACAAGCTGCCCAGCGGATGAAAGCTGCCCGCCCCACCGCGGTTAACCTGGCCTGGGCAGTGGACCGGGTGGTGGCTGTCCTCAATGACGCGAGCTTGACCACCGTCGATGAACTCAGCCAACGGATGTTGGCAACCGCCCAGCAGCTCGCCGATAAAGATGTTGAGGACAACAAGCGCATGGCTGACTTTGGGTCGGCGCTGATCAAAGATGGCGACACGATTTTGCACCACTGCAACACCGGCGCCCTGGCCACTGTGGGCTGGGGCACGGCCTTGGGCGTCATCCGGGCGGCCCATGAGCAGGGCAAGAAGATCCACGTGCTGCTTGACGAGACCCGGCCGCGCCTGCAGGGGGCACGGCTTTCAGCCTGGGAGTTGAATGAGCTTGGGGTTTCGTTCGATATCATTGTGGATGCCGCCTCGGGTTCCTTTCTGCGTGCAGGAGAGGTGGACTTGGTGCTGGTCGGCTCCGACCGGACGGCAGCCAACGGCGATGTGGCCAATAAGATCGGCACTTACCCAGTGGCGGTGTTGGCCAAGGAAAACAGGGTACCCTTCTACCCCGTGGTG
Organism: Anaerolineales bacterium; assembly: GCA_036514735.1. Lineage (GTDB taxonomy): Bacteria > Chloroflexota > Anaerolineae > Anaerolineales > UBA11579 > JAMCZK01. The sequence goes on along the minus strand of DATBWP010000087.1, from coordinate 2,794 downwards.
CCCACGTCCAGCATTGACTTGAAGCTTGCCTCTGGTGAACTGATCCCCATCGAAGAACGACCTGCGGAAGAGATACGCACTCCTTTTGGACAAGATCTGTTTCCGGCAACTTTTCCTGTGCGCAACCCGGCTTTCGATGTGACTCCCGCAAAATACGTGACCGGTATCGTCACCGAATTTGGCATTGCCTACCCTCCGTTCAACGAGTCCTTAAAGCTGGCGGTTAATGGGCAAGCCTTGCAGCCGACTGCCTGAGATCGAGGAAAACCAGCCATGCTGTTGTCTGCCGAAAGAAAACTAATCGTCCACGTGGGGCTGCAGATCGTTGCCAACGGCCTGGCGCACGACGGCCAGGGCAATATCAGCATTTACAACCGCCAACAAGGAACAATTGCCATCACTCCGAGCGGGATTCCCTATGAAAAACGCCAGCCGGAAGATATCTGTGTCGTCACCCTGGACGGGAAGTTGGTTGAAGGCAACTGGCAGCCCACTAGTGAGTACGCGCTGCATCTGGCGTTCTATAAGAAACGCGCAGACGTGAATGCCGTGCTGCACACCCATGCTAAATATGCAACCGTTTTCAGCATCACCGGCAAAACCTTCATGCCCATTGTGTTGGCCGAAGCCGGCATGCTGCTGGGTGGCCCGGTGCCGGTGGCGCCCTATGCCCGCCCGGGGAGCGAAGCCGTGGGCGAGGTCACCGTGAAGGCAGCCGGCCAAGGCCGCGCAGCCATCATGGCCAACCATGGGCTGGTAACGGTGGCCGAAGAGCTGGACCGCGCTTTGAAGATTTCTGTGGCGGTGGAGGAGATGGCGCATGCCATTGTGCTGGCCTCTTCGCTTTCCGCCTCGCCGGCGGAGATCGAGGCTACCGAGGCCAAGATCCTGGCGGCCATGTATGACCTGCACGTGAGCATCAATCAGCGCAAATCCTAGCCAGTTTCCCTTTTATAATGGGGCATCCCAACCACTAAATGAGGCCAGCCATGGATAGTTCAAAACCCCAACGCTTCAAGCCCACTTTCCTGTTCGCTCCCTTTGCCAATCTATTTTCTACGCGCGTGCTGGAAGTCTCTCCCAACCGGGTAGCCTACATTACCGGCTTCTTCGATAAAGACGAGCGCACCGTGCCCATCTCGAAGATCACCGATGTGTCGGTTTCCCAGGGCTGCCTGGGCGCCATCCTGGGCGCCAGCCACCTGAGCATCCAGACCTCGGGCACCGACGAGGCCGAGATCCTGATCAGGAACATGGGTCGTGCTCGCGTGGCTCGAGACCTGATCTTGAAATATATCGCCGACGCAGAAAAATAACCGAGTACCCCGCAAGCCGGAATAGAAAATGGGGCTTCTTCCGGAGGCAAATTTGATCTCGCCTGCTCCCTGGTAGGTGATCGAAGGCCTGATAGGCCATGTGTTCCGGCGGTAGGGGCGCAGCGGCGCTTTCAGCGCGGCGTGGTCAGAGATAGTTGCGCAGGTTGGCGGTCCTCAATTAACCGCTCAAGCACCTCCACCAAGCGGCTGCGCCAGGCGTGGTCCTGCAGCCCGGAGAGCCAAACCGTGTTCTTGCTGGTGCGCACGCCAACCCCGAGATTGGGAAAGCGATGCGGGGCTTCGTTGGGGTGGCGGCTGGGGAAACGCAGAGCCAGCTGATTGTTTTCCACGTTGATCGAAACCAAGCCGACCTGCTCGGCTAACACACGCACCTTGAGATGATAAAGCAGGTTATTCAACTCTGCGGGCGGCTTGCCGAAACGGTCGGTGAATTCCTCTTCTAAGGCCTCGATCTCGTCCAATTCGTGGATATCTGCCAGGCGGCGGTAGAGTTTGAGTCGCATGGCTTTGTCGGTGACATAGGTGCTGGGGATGCTCACTTCAATAGGTAGATCGACATTGATGATGGGATGGTAAAGGCTGGCATGCGCCGCGCTGGCAGCGGGCGCCAGCTTGCCGCCACGCTTCAGGTCGAGGACCGCTTTGTTTAGCAAACGCGTATATAGATGGAAACCTACGGCGGCGATGAGGCCGTGCTGTCGGGTTCCCAACAGGTCGCCTGCGCCGCGGATCTCCAGGTCGCGCATCGCCACCGAGAAACCCGCTCCCAGGTGGGTATGCTCCGCGATGGTGTCCAGCCGCTGGCGGCCTTCCTGGGTGGTGGCGCGTTGCGGGTGGCGGAAAAAATAAGCATAGGCGCGCTGGGCGCCGCGGCCGACGCGGCCGCGCAATTGGTAGAGCTGCGCCAAACCGAAGGTGTCGGCGCGGTCAACGATGAGCGTATTGGCGTTGGGGATATCGAGGCCTGATTCGATGATGGTGGTAGTGAGCAACAGGTCGATCTGGCCGCCGGAGAATTCCAACATACGTTCGGCCAGTTCATGTTCGGCCATTTGCCCATGGGCCACCGCCAGGCGCACTTCCGGCGCCAGGCGGCTGATTTGGCGGCGCATGACGTCAATGGTGTGAACGCGGTTGTGCACAAAGAAGATCTGCCCGCCGCGGTCCAACTCGCGCAGGATGGCGCGGCGGATCAGCTGCTCTGAATAAGGGCCCACGTGAGTCACTACCGGCAGGCGCTCCTCAGGCGGGGTGTTGATGGTGGAAATATCGCGCACGCCGCTGAGCGCCATGTAAAGGGTGCGCGGGATGGGCGTGGCGGTCATGGTGAGCACATCCACTTCAGTGCGCATCTTCTTCAAAAATTCCTTGTGGGTTACGCCGAAGCGCTGCTCCTCATCAATGATCAGTAGGCCCAGGTCTTTGAACTTCACGTCTTTCTGCACCAAACGATGCGT
>DATBWP010000086.1:0-7917 GCA_036514735.1 Anaerolineales bacterium | reverse complement strand
ATTGATAGACGGCCGCCGGGTGGTTAAAGTACTTGACCACCAGTTCCCACCCAGCGCGCCTGGCGACCTCCTTTTGGAGCTGGCCTTGCAGCACGCGCGGCGCGTTAGGGCTGATTTGATCGAAGGCTCATCCGAACTGGCCGCACCCCTGGGCAGCGGGGTGCCGGCGAGGCTGCTGGTGCGCCGCCGGCAGCGCGTTTGCCAGGTGCACCCGCGGACGGCAGATAGTCCGCTGGCGCGAGCCCGGCACCAGTTGGAGCAAACTTACTGCGACGGCGATATGGCCTTCACCTAGCATGAAAAGCTTTGGGCGCAGGCTGGCCAAGGGCATTCGCCGCTCCATTCCATTGGGGCTGTATCCTTATTTGATCCACCGCGATGTGGTTGGGCTCTTCTACCACGCGGTGTCCGACGAACGGCTTGCACACATCCAACACCTCTACCCACCAGAGCCAATGGGGCGTTTCGAGGCCGCCCTGCAGTACATCCGCAAGAATTTCAATCCGGTCAGCGAGGCCGAGCTGCTGGCTCACCGTCTGGAAGGCCGACCGCTGCCGCGGCGCGCCTTGCACCTTTCCTTCGATGATGGCTTCGCTGAATGTTACACAGTGGCGCGCCCATTGTTATTGAAACACGAGATCCCCGGCACCTTTTTCATTACAAGCGGCTGGGTGGATAACCAGCGCATGTTCTATCGCAATAAGGTCTCGCTCTGCCTGGAACGCCTGGCTGAACTGCCCCATGACGCGGCGCGCATGATGTACACCAGTTTGAACAATGCCCTGGATTTGAAGCTGTCCGACGCCAAAGATTTTCGAGGTTGGATTCTGGCCTTGCAGCCAACCGACGAGCCAGTCATCGATATGACCGCCCAGATGCTGGGCCTGGATGTGGGAGATTATTTGGCAAGGCTGCAGCCTTATCTGACGCATGATCAGATTGCGGAGTTGCACAAGGAGGGCTTCACCATTGGGGCGCACACACGCACACACACCAAGCTGGCCTTGCTATCTGCGGAAAGTGCTGAAGCGGAAATCGTGGAATCGGCTCGTTTCATCCAGGAGCTAACCGGCGCTGATCGGGTGCCATTCTCCTTCCCTTATTCAGCCACGGGCGTGGACCGTGGCCAGCTGGCCGCCATCCGAGCGCAGCATCCCTTCCTCGGCCTGTTCTACGACACCATGGACCTACGCCCGGATCTGCCATTCCTAGTCAACCGCATCTGGGCGGAGAAATCTGCATACCGGGATGCCGGCCGCGAAACGAATTTACCCGCGCTGCTGCATGGCGCATATCGCGCCGAAGCCTACGACGCCATGCGCCGCTGGCGTGGTGGGGCGGGTAAGGAAGTGGCGCACGAAGAGCCAGGGTAATCTGATCTGCATTTGGAACTTAGATGGCCTAGTTATTGGAGGCCATCAGCGTTTATCAGTGCTTGCTTCTCTAGAGGGGATTGTGCAATGATCCAGAGGCCACTCAAACCTTAATAAATTCAGGCCGCCCCCTACATGTGGCGCTTCAGCGCGCCACTCCCCAACCTATGACAAACGGATGCCATAAATGGTGGGGATTTTCCTTGCATGCCCCCGCAATTCAGTTTATACTGTGTCAACTTGTGGGTCTAAGTGGCAGAAAGTGGAACGCCGGTTTTCCGGCGTTCCTGCCATTAACCCACAGGTAGAACTAATGTTCCTAGGCGAGTATCGACACTCCATGGATGATAAGGGCCGCCTGACGGTGCCTGCCCGCTACCGCCAGTTGCTCGAAGATGGCGGCTATATCACCGAAGGCATCGACCCGATCCTCATCGTACTCCAAAAAGATACTTTCGAGCGCCTGGGCCACGCCATTACCCAGCTCAGCTTCACCGATCCGGAAGTGCGCGAGTTCGGCCGCCTGTTCTTCTCCCGCGCCGAGCGCATTGAGGCGGATGGCAGCGGCCGCATCCTGGTGCCCCAATTTCTGCGCGAGCGCCACGGATTGAATGGCGAGGTCGTGATGGTGGGGGCGGGCAGCCACTTCGAGTTGTGGTCGCCGGCGGACTGGGCGAAGCAATCTGAGAAGCTGGACAAAGTGCAGAACACCGCAGATTACTTTGCCAAGCTAAACCTGTTCATGAACCAAAGCGGATGAGCAGCTCGGTTTCCGGGTTCACTCATCTGCCTGCTCTTTACCAAGAAGTGTTGGCCGCTTTGCAACCCCGCAGCGGCGGCCATTACGTGGATGGCACTGTGGGCCTGGGTGGGCACGCCCACGGCATCCTGCAGGCCAGCGGGCCGGCAGGGCGCCTACTGGGCCTGGATGTGGACCCGCAAGCCCTGGCGCTGGCCGCCCAAAAGCTGGCGGCCTTCACCGAACGAGCCCGCCTGGTGCGCGGCTCTTACGCCGACCTGGCGCAACACCTGGCCGCGGCGGGCTGGCAGTTGGTGGATGGCATCTTGTTGGACCTGGGCGCCTCCTCGCTGCAGTTCGACAACGCCGAGCGCGGTTTCTCCTTCCAACAGGAGGGGCCATTGGATATGCGTTTCAATTCGCAGGGGAGCCTGACTGCGGGGCAGATCGTGAATGAGTGGCCGGAGGAAGATTTGGCTGAAGTTCTATTTCGCTACAGTGAAGAACGGCACTCCCGCAAAATCGCCCGGGCTATTGTGAAAGCCCGCCCATTGAAGACCACCGTTGAATTGGCGAACGTGGTCGGCCGCGCCCTCGGCGGACGGCGCAGTGGCATGCACCCGGCCACGCGCAGTTTCCAGGCTTTGCGCATTGCAGTGAACGGCGAGCTAGACGCTTTGGAGAAAGCCCTGCCGCAGGCTGCCTCTGCCCTGCGCCAGGGAGGTCGCCTGGCGGTGATCTCATTCCATTCACTGGAGGACCGCGCGGTGAAGCAGTTCTTCCGCCGCGAAAGCCGGGATTGCATTTGCCCCCCGGAACAGCCCAGCTGTACTTGCGGGCACAAAGCCATTATCAAGGAAATGACGCGTAAGCCCATCCGACCGGGCGAAGCGGAACAAGCAGCCAACCCGCGGGCGCGTAGCGCCCGATTGCGGGTGGCGGAGAGGCTATAAGAACGTGACAAAACTCACCCAGGGTCTGGCATACCCCATGCACCCCGCGCGGTGAGGAGTACCCGACTATGTTGAAACGTTCTAGGGAACTGATCCAGGCTTACCAGCAGGCGCCATGGCGCCGGCAGATGCAGGTCATCGGCTTTATTGCCGCCGGCCTGGTGGCCGTCTCTCTGGTAGGGGCGCTGTACTTGAACATCACTGCCCGGGCGGCCACTGCCGGCCGCCAGGTGCAGAACCTGCAGAGCGACGTGGCTGACCTGGAGCAAAAAATTGAGGACCTCAAAACCGAGCTAGCCTTCATCGCTTCTGTTGAGTCCATGCAGCAGCGTGCTGCAGATCTGGGTTTCAAGCCCCTCTCCCCTAATGCACTCACTTATTTGTCAGTGCCGGAATACCAGGGGCGGCCCAGCGGCGCCCAACTGGCGCCGCGAGCTGGCGCTCAATTCAGCGCGGCGGCGCGCCTGCCAGCGGAGTACACCCAGTCGCTCTTCGACTGGCTCAGCCAACTGCTGGGCGTCTTGGGGGGTTTCTAGGCATGCCGCGCGAACACACCTGGCGCTACCTCAGCACCGCCTTGTTTTTCGGCCTTATCGGGCTGCTCATTTTCTGGCGTGCCTATTCCGTGCAGACCGGAGACCAGGCCACCGCTTTTCTTAACCAGAGTGAATATTTCAGTCGCCTGTTAAAGACGATTTATCCCCCGCGAGGTGAGATCTATGATCGAAATGGCAATCTATTGGCCGGTAATCGCACAGTTTATGAGATTGGGGTGGACCTTGCTTCGCTCAAGGAGCAGGATCCAAAAGCCATAGCCCTGGCGCTGAGCGCCCTGGTGGGCTCCGACTACAACCGCGTACTGGAAATTCTCGCCCAGGCCAAATCACAGAACCTCATTTATGTTGTGGCCACCGATTATGTGCTGCCCGAAAAGGTAGACTTGTTAAAGTCTTACAACGTAAACCTGCCGCCGGAGGAAGACGATTCCTTCCTTTGCTCCAATGACCCGGCGCTGGCCGCGCTCATCTGCCGCCCGCACCTGGCGCGCAGTTACCCAGAGCGCGACCTGGCCTCCAATTTACTGGGTTTTGTGACCCAGGACAGCAATGGGAACTTTGGCATCGAACAGCAATACCAGGATCTGTTGGCCGGCCAGCCCGAAAATATTTGGGTGCCCACCGATCCCAACCGCGTGCAGGAATTGCCCCAGGTGCCCGGCGGTTCCAGCCTGGTGCTGACCATCGATCGCCAGATCCAGGCGATGGTGGAAGACATCCTTGATGAGCACATCGAGAAGACCGCCTCCGACTCCGGCACCGCCATCGTCATGGACCCGCGCACCGGCGAAATCCTCGCAATGACCTCTACACCGCGCCTGGACCTGAACGATTATCAGGAATACGTAAACATCTTCACCGACAGCAAACCCTACAACCGCGCCGTGGGCCAGATCTACGAACCCGGCTCGATCTTTAAAGTGGTCACCATGGCCGCCGCGATCGACCTGGGACTGGTCACGCCTGAAACAGTCTACTTGGATAAAGGCATTTTCAACTTTGGCGGTATCTCCATTCGCAACTGGAACGGCCAGGCCTGGGGCGAGCAGACCATGCTAGGGTGCTTGCAACACTCGCTCAACGTGTGTTTGGCCGAAGTGGGCTCCCGCGTGGGCCAGGAAAATTTCTATCGCTATGTAGAGGCCTTCGGGTTTGGTTATCCCACCGGGGTCGATCTTTTCAATGAAGCCACTGGAACAGTGCGAACTCCCGATGAAACCGGCTGGTATCCGGCCGACCTGGCCACCAACACGTTTGGGCAAGGCCTGGCGGTAACGCCGATGCAAATGGTGATGGCCGTCTCCGCCTTCATCAATGATGGGAAGATGGTGATCCCCCATATCGTGAAAGCAGTGGTTCAAGATGGATCGCAGTACAACCTCTCGCCGCAGTATGCGGGTCAACCGATCTCGGAAGAGACAGCTCACACCATGGCGCAAATGTTGACCGATTCGCTGGAAATGGAATCTTCGAAAGCCCTGGTGCCGGGCTATCGCCTGGCCGGTAAAACTGGCACTGCGCAGATCCCGACCGATAATGGCACCTACGACTTGAACCAGACCAACACATCCTTCGTGGGTTGGGGGCCAGTGGATGACCCGCGCTTTATCGTCTTTGTGTGGTTAGAGCGGCCGGAGACGTCCATTTGGGCCTCCGAGGTCGCTGCGCCGTTGTTCGCCGATATCGTCGAGCGCCTGGTGGTGCTGATGAACATCCCGCCCGATGCCCAGCGCGTGGTTGCGCAGGAAAACTAGATGTTGACCCTGGCCGATCTGATCGAAGCCCTGGGCGGCCAGCGCCCGACTGGTGCCGAGCAACCCATTGCCGGCGCCACCCACGATTCGCGCACCGCTACCAGCGGCATGTTGTTTGTGGCCTTGAAAGGCGAACGTCTGGATGGGCACGATTATGTTGCAGACGCCTTTGCCAAAGGCGCCATCGTTGCCTTCGTGCAGCGCGAACCGGCCGGCAAGTACAACCTGCTGGACTTGCGCGGGAAACGAAAACCGGCCATTAATTTCCTCCCCGCGCTACCATTGTGCATCCTGGTGGATGATTGCCTGGCCGCGTTGCAGCAGGCGGCAGCCTTTTGGCGGCGCAAGCTGAACGTACGCGTAGTGGGCATCACCGGCAGTGTGGGCAAGACCACCACCAAAGAGCTGGTGGCCGAAGTGCTATCCCAGCGTTATCGCACCTTCAAATCTACCGGGAATTTTAACAACGAGATCGGCTTGCCGCTCAACGTGCTCTCGCTGACCGCGCAGCACGAGCGGGCCGTATTGGAAATGGGCTTTTATGTGATCGGCGAGATCGCCTTGCTGGCGGATATTGCCGTTCCCGCGGTGGGCGTGATTACCAATATTGGCACGGTGCACGCCGAACGGGCTGGCTCGCAGGCAGCTATTTACCAGGGCAAAGCGGAGCTGGTACGCGCCCTGCCTAAAGAAGGCGTGGCCATTCTCAATATCGATGACCCCAACGTCAAACGTATGGCCAACGAAACCAAGGCGCGCGTCTTTTTCTACGGGCTGGACCCTGCCGCCGATTTGTACGCCGATGAAATCGAAGGCCTGGGCTTGGACGGCGTGCGCTTTCATTTGCACAGCGCAGGCGAGACGCTCAACGTGCGCATCCCTATGATCGGCCGCCATTCTGTGCATACTGCGTTGCGCGCCGCTGCGGTAGGGTTGGTGGAAGGCCTGGCTTGGGGCGAGATCCTCACCGGGTTGCGCATAGGCAATCCCCAGTTGCGCCTGGTGGCGGTGCAAGGTCGCAATGGCTCGCTTTTGCTGGATGATACCTACAACGCCTCCCCCGAATCCACTATGGCGGCCCTCAATTTGCTCGAGGAACTGGAGGGCCGCAAAGTGGCCGTGCTTGGTGACATGCTGGAGTTGGGACCCTACGAGCTGCAGGGGCACCAGATGGTTGGCAACCTGGCCGCTAAGGTGGCAGACTTGCTCGTTACGGTGGGACCGCGAGCGCACACCATTGGTGAAACGGCAAAGGCGGCTGGCCTGGATGCCAAGGCTATCACTCAATTCGAAACCAGCGAGGAAGCCTTGAGCTTCCTCAAACGCTCCCTGACCAAAGGGGACGTGGTGCTGGTGAAAGGTTCGCGAGCGGTGCAGATGGAAAAGATCGTGCCGGAATTGGAAGACCGCCCGGCGCTGGAGAATAGCCGATGAACGGCGGATCCATTGCCCTGGTGCTGGCCGGCATCAGCTTTATCCTCACCGTGATCTGGGGTGGGCCGCTGATCCGCCTGTTGCGCCTCTTCAAAGTTGGCGACAGCATCCGTTTGGAAGCACCACAGCGGCACTCGATCAAAGTCGGCACACCTACTATGGGCGGGGTGATGTTCATCCTGCCGGTGGTGATGGTCACGATCTTGATGAACGCAGTTCCGTTGATCGGCCTCAGCGGAGTGGGGCGTTCCATCCTGGTGCCTTTGGGCGCCATGATCGCCTTCGGCCTGCTGGGCAGCCTGGACGACCTGCGTAAGTTGAGCCAGCGAGACTTGGGCCTGGGTTTGCGGGCCCGCCATAAATTGCTGATCCAGCTCATCTTGGGCGGGGCGCTGGCCTATGCGCTGCGCGACCTGCTGGTGGTGCCCCATCTTTATTTGCCAGGTTTTGGCACCGAGTTCGACCTGGGCTTGTTCTTTTATCCCATTGCCACCCTCGTGATCGTGGGTTCAGCCAACGCAGTGAACTTCACGGATGGTTTGGATGGCCTGGCCGGGTTGATCTCCGCCACCGCGTTTGCCACCTTTGGCGGCATCGCCCTGATCCAAGGCCAGGTGTTTCTGGCGCAGTTTTGCTTTACTTTGGTGGGCGCCCTGTTTGGATTTTTGTGGTTCAACGTACACCCCGCCCAATTGATCATGGGCGACACAGGGGCCATGGCCCTGGGTGCTACCCTGGGCGTGGTGGCCCTGATGACCGGGCATTGGATCCTGTATCCCATTATCGCCATTATCCCCACTAGCGAACTCCTCAGCGTGATGATCCAGGTGGGCTTTTACAAATTGACACACGGTCGGCGCATGTTCAAAATGTCGCCGCTTCATTTACATTTCGAGCTTTCGGGCTGGAGCGAGACGCAGATCGTGCAGCGTTTTTGGTTGGTGAGCTTATTGTGCGCCATGGTCGGCGTGGCGCTGGCTGTGGCCTAGGCTTTGGCCTGATGCAATGGACTGGAAAGGACGGCGTGTGGTGATCGTGGGAGCTGGGCGACAAGGGTTGGCTACCGCAGCCTATCTGGCAAGCCACGGCGCGCGGGTAGCCCTCAGT
>DATBWP010000085.1:0-6317 GCA_036514735.1 Anaerolineales bacterium | reverse complement strand
CGCCGCTGGTCATCAAAGGTGGCCATCAGGGTTGCATGACGTACCAGTAAAGTGCCCATAATTTAATTGTCAGACAACTAGTGTAATTGAGACAAGGCCGCCTGTCAAATGGCTATTTTTGGCCTTCGGCAGGTCAAAAGTACCTAGTTTCCCCCTCGGTTAATCGCCTTAATCGGCTAATTCGGCTGCGTGGAAGGTGTTTTCCAGCAGCATGGCGATGGTCATCGGCCCCACTCCGCCGGGCACCGGCGTAATGGCGGACGCCACCTCAGCGGCTTCCTTGAAGGCCACATCCCCCACCAGGCGGAAGCCGCGTTTGGCCGTGCTATCCTCCACGCGGTTCACCCCGACGTCGATCACCACTGCCCCGGGCTTCACCCAGTCACCCCGCACCATCTCTGCTTTACCGACTGCCGCCACCAGCACGTCCGCCTGTCGACAGACGGCGGGCAGGTTGACCGTGCGCGAGTGCGCCACGGTGACCGTGGCATCGGCCTTGGTCAGCAACAGAGATATCGGCAAACCCACAATATTAGAGCGGCCCAGCACCACGGCATTAGCGCCCGAAAGTTTCACCCCGTTTTCCTCTAGAAGGCGCATGATCCCCGCGGGTGTACAGGATACAAAACGCGGCTGCCTGCCCTTTTGGGCCAGATAACCGATGTTTTCAGGATGTAGGCAATCGACGTCTTTGTGGACATCGATGGCTGCTTGTACAGACATGGCGTCGAGCTGTTTTGGCAACGGAACTTGAACCAGGATCCCGTGAATGTCCTTGCGCTGATTAAGGTCGGCGATCAGTGCCAGCAGTTCGTCCTGGCCTGTGGTCGCCGGCAAATTGTGGCCAAAGGAGGCCATGCCTACCTCTTCGGTGGATTTTTGTTTATTTCGTACGTAAGTTTCAGAAGCCGGGTCGTTGCCTACCAACACAGTGGCCAGGCCCGGGCGAGGCAAGCCTGCAGCGCTACGCGCAGCCATCCGTTCGGTGAGGTCGGCGCGCACTTTGGCGGCCAGAGTCTTACCATCCATGATTTTAGCGTTCATGACACCATTATACGAGCGAATAGACTCCGTGCTTCGAACACTAGGATTAAGAAAAAGGCGGCTCGCGCCGCCTTTTTCTTCACTTCCTAATTGCCTCATTCCCATTCCCGATTACTGCCCTATCACCAATCCCTATTCACTAATCACTGCCTTTATATATCCAAGTTTTGCACATCCTTGGCATGCGTTTGAATAAATTTCCGCCGCGGTGGCACCGCATCGCCCATCAGCATATCAAAGGTATGGTCAGCTTCAGCAGCGTCGTCAATATCTACCCGCAGCAACACGCGCTTGGCAGGGTCCATGGTGGTCTCCCACAGTTGTTCCGGGTTCATTTCGCCCAGACCTTTGTAGCGCTGGATGCCAACCTTTTCCGCTTTTTTACCGAGTGATTTTAAAATCCCATCGCGCTCCTTATCCGAAAAGGCCCATTCCACTGTCTTGCCGTTGGCAATGCTGTAGAGCGGCGGTTGCGCAATATAGAGATTGCCGTTGGTGATCAACGGTTCCATGTATCGGAAGAAGAAGGTGAGCAGCAGCGTGCGGATATGGCTGCCGTCCACATCCGCGTCCGTCATGATAATGACGTGTTTGTAGCGCAGACCCGCCAGATCAAAGGACTCGCCGATGCCGGTCCCCAAAGCAGAAATGAGCGACTTAACTTCGTTGTTCGACAAAATTTTATCCAGGCGAGCGCGCTCGGTGTTCAGGATCTTGCCGCGCAGCGGCAGGATGGCCTGGAAATGCCGGTCGCGTCCCTGCTTGGCGGAGCCGCCGGCCGAGTCGCCCTCAACGATATACAGTTCGCTGCGATGCGGATCGCGCTCGGAGCAATCTGCCAGCTTGCCAGGCAGAGTGAGGCTCTCCAGGGCAGACTTGCGGATGACCAGATCACGCGCTTTGCGGGCGGCGTCGCGGGCGCGTGCCGAGGTAAGGCACTTGGCCACAATGGCGCGCCCGGCCGAAGGATTTTCATCCAGGAACGCGGAAAAATGTTCGTTGACCACCTGCGCCGCGTAGGTCTGGATCTCCGCGTTCATCAGCTTCACTTTGGTCTGGCTTTCGAACTGCGGGTCGGGCACTTTGACGCTGATGATGGCGGTCAATCCCTCGCGGGTGTCATCTCCTGTGAAGTTCGGATCGGACTCCTTCAACAAACCGGCTTTGCGGGCGTAATCGTTGATCGTACGGGTGAGGGCTGAACGCAGACCGGTGAGATGGGTGCCGCCGTCAATAGTATTGATCGTATTGGCAAAGGCGAACACCGACTCGGTGTATGCATCCGTGAATTGCACGGCCACGTCGATCACCGTGTTTTCGATCTCTTCTTCGCGATGGAAAATGGGGTGCAAAGCTACTCGGTCACGGTTGAGGTAACGCACAAAGGAGCGGATGCCGCCCTCAAAGTAGAAGGTGATCTCACGCCCGTCGCGCTCGTCGTTGAGCACAATGCTCACCGCGCGGGTGACGAAAGCCATCTCGCGCAAGCGCTGGACCAGTGTCTCGAAACGGTAATCGACGTCCCCCTTGAAAATGGTTGAGTCAAATTTGAAGGAGGTGCGTGTGCCGGTGCGCGCACCCTTAACCATCTTGCGCACAGCCTTTACCGGCCCGGTGGGCTTGCCGCGTTCGTAGTTCTGGGCAAAAACCTGCCCCTCCCGGCTAACTTCGACCTTGCACCATTCAGACAAGGCGTTAACCGCAGACACGCCCACACCGTGCAAGCCGCCGGATACCTTGTAGCTGCCCCCGTCGAATTTGCCGCCGGCGTGCAACATGGTCATCACCACTTCCAGGGCTGATTTCTTAGCGCTGGGGTGCCGGTCTACCGGGATGCCGCGGCCGTTATCTGTCACGGTGACACTGCTATCCTTGTGGATGATGATCTCAATGCGGTCGCAGGCGCCGGCCAGCGCCTCATCGATCGAGTTATCCACTACTTCGTAGATCAGGTGGTGCAAAGCCTTGATATCCGTTCCGCCCACATACATGCCGGGGCGGCGGCGAACGGCTTCAAGGCCTTCCAAAACCTGAATATTTTCAGCCTGATAGGTTCGGGGCTGCTCTTTGACCAACGTTCAACCTCCGTCTTGCAATTAAATGCCTACACACAAACCATCCCCACGAGATTCTATTCAGTTGAAGATGTGCCTGCTGGGTAAATCAAGGCCAGTTTCCAGCATTAGTCGCTATATTCGTATGTTTGTTCTATTTTACCATAAGGCAAATAGCTTTTCATAAACTAGCCTATGATCATGGCTGAATCTCCAATAAACGCTAACTGAGCGTTGACGATAATCCGATTCTTGACCTAACTTGCGCATGCATGTACAATGAAACGTTACAGGTACTCGTTACCCTTTCGCTTGGTGCAAAGGTACGAGCATTTTTCACCTAGCTTGACATAACGAAGGAACATAGCCAACCACGCGAAGGTGCTCGTGATGTGCACTTTAGCCTAGCATATCAACACCGATCCTGGAAAGGAGGTGAATGCCTCGAACATTCGCCCTTAACAGCAAAGCATAGCAGTTTCCATTTCGCAATTTACACGGAGGAGTAAGAATGTCTAAAAAACTGTTTTCGCTTATGGCTCTGCTGACCATCGCCAGCCTAGCGCTGGCGGCTTGCGGTCCGGCACCAACAGCTACCACGGCCCCTGCAGAAGGCGGCCTGTTGATGGGCATGGATCAAGCCGAGCTCGAAGCCGCCGGGTATGTGGTTTATGCTCCCGGCGAGCCGATCCGCATCGGCATTTCGTCCGGCCTTACCGGCCCCATCCCAGACCTTGGCCTAGATACGGCCAATGGCGCTTTGTTGGCTTTTGACGACGTGAACGCAGCTGGCGGACTGATGGGTCATATGTACGAATCTGACCTTCAAGACGGGGCCTGCGATGGCGATCAAGGGACCGTAGTGGGCAATTTGTTCGCCGCTGATCCTTCCATCGTCGCTGTCCAGGGCGGCTTGTGCACTGGTGAAACTATCGGCCTGCGCGCCATTATGGAAGAGGCCCGCATTCCCTTAGTTTCCGCCAGCTCGACCTTCCCAGGAGTGACCGCCCCGGAATGGACGGTCATGAACCGTACTCCGCTACCCGATACCCTGCAAGCCGATGTTGATGCCGCTTATATCTACAACGACCTGGGTATCACCTCGATCGCCTTGATCCACGACAGCGGCGAGTATGGTCTGGGCCTGGCCGAGCTAATTCAGGGTTCATTCGAAGCTTTGGGTGGAACTGTGACCTCAATCAATGGTCATCAGGTAGGGGACACCGACTTCCGCTCCACCCTGACTACGATCGGAACTGAGGGTGCTGGCTTGATCTTCTTCGGCGGCTATGCCACAGAAGCTGGTTTGATCGCCAGCCAGATGGGAGAAGCAGGCCTGACGGACGTGATCTTCATGAGCGGCGATGGCGCCCTTACCGAACAGTACATCGACGCAGCCGGCGCGGCAGCTGAAGGAACCTACGTTAGCACCGGAGTCGGGGACCTCAACGTGGATGCCGCCGCGGAGTTCGACGCCAAGTACGAAGCGAAATTCGGCTCTGCTCCCGATGGCCCCTATCACTATCACGCCTATGACGCGATAATGATGATCGCTGCCGCCATCGAGCAGGTAGCACAGACCGATGAGGGCGGCGAAGGTTACCTGATCATCGAGCGCGAAGCCCTGATTACCGCCATCCGCAGCACCTCAGGTTTCCCTGGTATTACCGGGACATTAACCTGCACTGAGATCGGCGACTGCAGTGCGGGCGGCATTGCGATCTACGTTGTTCAAGATGGCGCCTTTGTGCAAGTTTCCGGCTTCGGTTTGACTGACTAAAGAACCACGGCTCAAAAAATAGAAACTGGGGCGGCTTTATCCGCCCCAGTTTCTATAACAGCTAAAATTACAGTCACGCTTTCGGGATCCAACATGGCTTTTCTCAATCCTGCAAAGAAAACCTGGGGCATTAGTCTTGGACCATCTGCCTACCGGCTGGTAGGCTTGGTGATTCTGTTGGCTGCCCTGGCTTGGCGGGTAAACAATGTGCTTAGCCTGCAATCCTACACAGCCCAATACTGGACCTTGCAATTGATCAATGGGCTAATCCTGGGTGGCCTTTATGCGCTGGTTGCGATGGGCTACACCCTGGTGTATGGAATCCTTCTGATGATCAATTTCGCCCATGGCGAAGTGATGATGATCGGGGGTTTTGCAGGATACTTCGCCCTAACGGGTTTTCAAACTCTGGGCTGGACCAATGGCACGCCATTCGAATCAGGGCTTTCGGTTGTGCTGGCATTATTGGTTGGCATGCTCGCCTCCCTAATTGCCGGAATAGCTTTAGAGCGCATTGCCTACCGGCCCTTGCGCAACGCGCCGCGACTGGTTCCGCTGATCAGCGCGGTAGGCGCTTCGTTCTTTTTACAATACACAGTCTTATTAATTTTTGGCGTCACCCCTCATTATTATCAAAAACCCGCCATCATAAGTTCTGGGTTATCGGTGGGAGACACCGGGGTTTTTATTTCATATACCGGGCTCTTTATTTTCTTCTCGTCAATTTTCCTGATGCTCATGCTTTACCTGATCGTGAGCAGGTCTAAGATGGGTCGCGCCATGCGCTCGGTGGCCGAAAGCAAGGAAATATCGGCCTTAATGGGGGTGAACGTGGACAAGGTGATTGTATTCACCTTCGCCTTGGGCTCCGTATTGGCCGGGGCGGCGGGGGTGATGCTTGGTCTGCATAACACGGTAATGAAATTCAACAGTGGCTTTTTCCCGGGCATCAAAGCATTTACCGCGGCGGTTATCGGTGGCATTGGCAACCTCCCCGGCGCCTTACTGGGGGCTTTCTCGCTGGGTATTCTGGAGGCCGTGGGGCCTAGCGCCCTGGGATTACCCAGCGAATATAAAGACGTCATTGCCTTCTCCGTCCTCATCCTTGTACTCATCTTCCGCCCGACTGGCATTTTGGGCGAGGTGCTCAGCGAGGGAAAAGCCTAAAGTCCATGCGCACCTTTGTTAGCGGCCTGCGCCCTGCCCTGATCGTCTTTGCCATCGTCCTCTACCTGAACCTCATCGGGTTCCCCTTGAAATTTGGTTCTGTGGCAATTTGGGTCTTTGCTGCGGTCTTGTTTTTATTTTCCTTTGTCGTCAGCCGGCGAGCCAAAGGCTCATCCCCAATCCTTGCGATAACAAGATCGCTCATTATCGGCCTACTCCCCAGTCTCGGCTTGGCCCTGCTAACTTATGTTTTCGCTCTTATGCAGGCCAGC
>DATBWP010000084.1:0-6769 GCA_036514735.1 Anaerolineales bacterium | reverse complement strand
CTTATGGTGTTGACTCATCATCATCATTTGAGTTCCGGCATTCAGGATCCCCCCTGCCAGTAGGATCGAAATCAGTCTTGCCATCGCCGTCGTTGTCCAGGCCATCGCTGCATTGTGGCACCCGGGTGGCAGAAGGGGTGGGGGAAGGAGTGGGAGAAAGAGGAGCTATGGTGGCAGAGGCTTCGCTGCCTTCACCTTCATCCACGGTTGGGGTGGGCGTGGCTGGGTAAGCTGCGAACGGAAGCAGAGATTCGGGAACGTTAACCAATTCAACCGGCTCCTCATTAATGGTGAAAAGCAGATTCTCCACATAAGCCCAGCAGGGAACCTGGTTAACAGGCCCAACAAAGCGCGCCCAGAGGTTGTCGAAGCCGCGCGCATTCGGCTTGTATTCTTCGGCTTCCAGCAATGTATCTTCGATGTCAAAAGCGTTGCTGTTGCCTGCCCGGCAGTTGACATTCTGAACCGGGATAGCGATCAGGGTCAAAACTTGCTGAGTTGGAGTGGAGGACGACAAGGCGGTTGGCGTTTTTGTGGCGGTCGGGCTGGAGGTGGCCGGTGCGTTCGGGCTTGCCGTGGCCGTATCAATGGCAGCCGCGTCAAGGGGTTTGGGGGTGGTTTGTTGGAAAAATATCCAGGCCAGGATCACAAGCAGAGGTATCAGCCACAAAAGCCAGCGCAGCCCAGTCCAGGGAGCACCTCCCCCATGGCTAAACTGGGTTTGCATCTCCTTGATCAACTCTTTCTTTTTTGGAGTAGGCAGCCCACTTGCAGGCCAGCGCTCATTGAGCGTTGAACGCAGGCTGGCCTCCAAGGCGGCCAGCTCAGCCGCGAAGGCCTGGCAGGCCGCACATTCGGCTAAATGCTGCTGCAAAAGCCGCTGTTGTTCGGGCTTCAGGTTGCCGTCTGCGGCTTGTTCGACCCACTGCCGCGCCTGGTGGTGAGAGACGGCGCTCATGGCTGGCCTTCCTGCTCTTGTGAAAAACCAAGGTTGGCGCGTTTCAACTCGCCGGTTAGCTGCGATCGAGCGGCGGACAACCTGGAATGGACGGTGCCCACGTTGATCCCTAGCACCTCGGCGATTTGTTGGGTGGAAAGGTCATGGTAATAACGCAGCACGATGGTTAAGCGATGTTTCTCGTCGAGGCGACTGATGGCGCCCCACAACGCCTGCGAGCGCTCATGCTCGATCAGGCTTCGTTCCGGGCTTTGCTTGCTCTCTTTGTCCGGCATGCTGGGGTCTACCAGTTGTTCGTGAAGCCTGGCTCTCCTCTGGCGCTGCCGCAGCAGCGCACGGCAGGTATTGATGGCGATGGAAAACAACCAGGTGTTGAAGGCGGCGTCGCCCCGGAACCCGGCCAGAGCTTTGAGGGCAGCCACGAAGCTTTCCTGGGTGGCGTCCTGAGCATCGTCCGCGTCGTCGAGGATGGACAGGCACAGCCGATAGACCCCGGCCTGGTGTTCATTGACCAGCGTCTCGATGGCCTCGGCGTCGCCACGGCGACATTTGGCAAGCAGCTCGGAATCCAAGGCTTGGGTATGAAGATTAGATGCGCTTTAGGCGAAAAAACTTCACGTTAAGTCCAATAGTACTTTGAAAGACAGGCAATTTCAAGGAACACGTTTCTCCCGAGGCTGGCGAGACTCACTCGCTGCCCTGAAACAAAAATGCCGCCCTTTTGGCGGCATTTTCTTTCAGCGCTCTCGGCGCGACTCGAACGCGCGACCCCTTGCTCCGCAAGCAAGTGCTCTATCCACTGAGCTACGAGAGCTTGCGAACTGCGATGGGCTGCGCCCATCTTGTTCGCGTTGGCGTTTCGAAAAGCACGAAACGCCACTAACAGATTGTAACGAGCGGGCCTTACAAAAACAAGGCGGGGAGGGAGGGATTTGAACCCTCGTCCGACTAAAGCGCCGGAACCCGCTTAGCAGGCGGGCGCACTAGACCAGGCTATGCGACCTCCCCAGTGTATCTGAGCGGAGGGAGAGGGATTCGAACCCCCGGTGGGTGAGACACCCACAGCGGTTTTCAAGACCGCCGCCTTAAGCCACTCGGCCATCCCTCCGGGTTTCATCTTCCCAAGCGCTGCATTTTACCATACGGAAAATCGCAGCCGTGAGCGCCGCGATTGAGAGGTTCCTGAGCGTATAATAAGGAACTGTGTACCGCGCGTGCCCCTCGCGCGCGCTCTGTGTTAATTCAACTGAGTGGATCGGAGTCTGCATGCCCCGTGTCGATGCCTGGGTGGATGAAGAACTAAACAGCCTGAAGGAATCCGGGCTTTTCAATCGTATCCGCACCATCGGTTCAGCTCAAGGCGCCTGGCTGCAGGTGGACGGGCGGCACGTGCTCAACTTTTGCTCCAATAATTACCTGGGGCTGGCCAATCACCCGCGCCTAGTTGCCGCCGCGCACGGCGCCATGGACAAATTTGGCATCGGCCCGGCGGCTGTGCGCAGCATCGCCGGCACCATGGATCTGCACGTCGAGTTGGATAAACGCATGGCAGCCTTCAAGGGGGTGGAGGCAGCCGTCACTTTCCAATCTGGCTTTACGGCTAATCTTGGGGTCATCCCCGCCCTGGTTGGCAAGGAGGACGTGATCTTTTCAGACGAACTGAACCACGCCAGCATTATCGATGGCTCGCGCCTTTCAGGGGCCACCATCGTCCGCTATAAACACTGCGATCCAGCCGATCTGGGGAAGGTATTGGCCGCAGAGCGCGGAAAATATCGCCGAGCCCTGGTGGTGACCGATGGCGTGTTCAGCATGGACGGCGACCAAGCTCCCTTGGCAGATATCTACGCAAAATCCAGCCAGGCGGATGCCATGTTGATGGTCGACGACGCTCATGGCGAAGGGGTGCTGGGCAAGGGCGGGCGCGGCATTGTGGATCATTTTGGTTTGCACGGTAAAGTAGATATTGAAGTTGGCACTTTTTCCAAAGCATTCGGCGTGGTGGGCGGGGTGGCGGCTGGCCGCGCCCCGTTGGTAGACTGGCTGCGCCAACGCGGCCGGCCCTTTTTGTTCTCCTCCGCCATGACCGTGCCCGACGTGGCTGCCTGTCTGGCAGCCATCGACCTGCTGGAGACCTCCACAGAATTGGTGGAACGACTGTGGGCCAATACCGAGTTGTTCAAGCGAGAAATGAAGAAACTTGGCTTCGATACCGGGCGCAGCGTTACGCCGATCACCCCGGTGATCTTGGGGGAAGCCAAGGTGGCCCAAGAATTCAGCGCGGCCTTATTTGAAGCGGGTGTCTTCGCCATGGCCATTGCCTTCCCCACAGTGGCGCGCGGTGCGGCGCGCATCCGCGTGATGATTTCGGCGGCCCATTCCACCGACGATCTGGAGCAAGGCTTGCAGGCGTTTTCTGAGGTTGGGCGCAAGTTGGGGGTGATCCAGTGAGTAGCTGGCAGGGCAAGTTTGTCATTGGCCTTACCGGCAACATCGCCACAGGCAAGAGCGTGGTGAGAAAAATGCTGGAGCACGCCGGCGCTTTTGGCATCGACGCCGATGCCTTGTCGCACCGCGCCATCCAGTCTGACGCCCCAGGCTTTCAACCGGTGGTGGACACCTTTGGCAAATACATCCTGAAAGAGAACGGGGAAATCGATCGCAAGAAGTTGGGCCTCATCGTTTTTTCAGATCCAACTGCGTTGCGAACGCTCGAATCTATTGTGCATCCGCTTGTCCGCCAGGCCGTGGACCATTTGGTGCGCAAAAGCAAGCACCGCGTTATTGTGATCGAAGCTATTAAATTGCTTGAATCTCCGCTGCGCGCCACTTGTGACGTGATCTGGGTAGTGACCGCCACCGAAGAAACCCAAGTAGCACGCTTGTCTAAAAAGCGTGGCTTGAAACCGGAAGAAGCCCGCAGGCGTATGGCTGCGCAAGGTCCGCAAGCTGAGAAAGTGGCCGCGGCCACTACCGTGATCGAGAACTCCGGCTCTATCGAGGAAACGTGGGAGCAGGTAAAGCGCGCCTGGAAGAAATTATTCCCCAAGGCAGCCGGTGAAACGGTGCCCGCTCGGCTGCGGCCTCCACAAAGCAGCGATGCGTTGGGCCTGCAGGTCCTGCGCGCCCGCCCGCGCCAGGCCGCCGAACTTGCTAAATTTATGCACGCCACTAATGGAGCCGACCCGCCGGATCACGCCCAGATAATTTCTGCTTTTGGCGATAAGGCGTTCTTGTTGCTGCAAGGCAATGATGGATTGAAGGCCCTGCTGGGCTGGAAGGTCGAAAATCTGGTGGCGCGCGTGGATGATATTCGCCTGATCCCGGGGTTGCCTTTGGAGGGCCATCTTTCGTTTTTGATCAAAGAAGTAGAAGAGGCATCCAAAGAGCTCCAATGCGAGATCGCCCTGATCTTCGTAGATCCGCAAATGGCTGCTCGCCGCGATCTTTGGCAGCGCCTTGGCTATGAAGAACGTTTGCCCCATGAACTGACTGTGGCTGCCTGGCAAGAAGCCGCGCAAGAATCCCAGCGCGAAGGCACGGTGATGTTGTTCAAGCAACTGCGTGCCGACAGGGTATTGAGACCGATTTAGAGAAAATAATGAACCAACTGGTCGACGAATTCCTTTTCATTATGCAACGCCTGACGGTGGTCAGTGTGCCCGACCTGATGTTGGTGACGTTGATTGTCTATGCGGGCTTGTCCTTCTTGCGCAACACGCGCGCCATGGTTTTGTTGCGCGGCATGCTGCTGCTCTATGTTCTGATCACGCTGTTGATTGCTGTTTTGAATCTAACGGCTTTTTCCTGGCTGGTGCGCAACTCGTTGCCGGCCATTTTGGTGGCTATCCCCGTGGTCTTTGCCCCCGAGATCCGCCGGGCGTTAGAAAGGGTGGGGAGGGCCAGCCAATTCTTGGTCAATTCTCGTTCCCGTGAGCAGTCCTTGGATGTGATCTCCGCTATCAGCCATGCGGCTGCGCGGCTCTCAGAACGGCGGCATGGCGCCCTGATCATCTTGCAGCGCTTGGATAGCCTCGAAGAATACGTGGACACCGGGGTCAAGCTGGGGGCGGACGTCTCCCCCAGCCTGCTGCTGCAGATCTTTTATCCCAATACCCCGCTGCACGACGGGGCGGTGATCGTTGCCGACACCAAGATCGTGGCGGCGGCCTGTGTCATGCCGCTGTCTGCCAGCGGCGTGCTTTCCGCGGGCGCCGAGCGCCAGATGGGCTTGCGCCACCGCGCCGCCCTCGGCACCTCGGAGGTCAGCGATGCGGTTTCGCTGGTCGTCTCCGAGGAGACCGGCGCTATCTCGGTGGCCTTTGGCGGGCGCATGATCCATCGCCTGGGTCGCGAACGTCTGGAGGGCGTGCTGCGCGCCTTCTATAAGCCCATCCAGCCCAGCAATCCGTTTGAGCAGTTCATGTCACGTTATTTCCCCTTCCTTGTTTCGGAACCCAAGGATACGACTGAGATCTAAATGCTGAAGTCCTTTCTACTGACCTTATGGAATTCCCTGGGAACCTTGCTACTGGCCTTCGCCATTGCTTTTGCTGTATGGGTCTCGGCCGTGGTAGCTGCTGACCCAAATGAAGAGCGCGATTTCCCGAGCCCTCTCACCCTGCAGGTGAAAGGCTTGGATCCGGACTTGGTATTGATCGGCACCTTGCCCGACCAGGTTTTGCTGCGCCTCAGCGCCCCGGTTTCACTGTGGGACCGCTTAACCAGCCGCGCCGGTACCGTGGACGTATTTATCGATTTAACCGGTCTGGGGCCCGGCGAGCATAGCGTGCCGGTCCAGATCGAATCCGAGCTTAGGCCATTTCGCGTAGTCCAGGTAATACCCAGCGAAGTCGACCTCGCACTGGAAACACTGGCGGTGGCAGAAATCGAGATTACCCCGCAGGTTGAAGGCATGCCAGCCTTGGGCTTCGAGCTAGATAAAGTCAGCCTGGATCCCGGTGTGAGCACCGTGTCGGGTCCCGAGACGTTGATGATGCAGGTTGCCCAGGTGGTGGCCCGCCTGGATGTAAGCGATGCCCGCGAAACGGTGAGTACCACCGCCACCTTACAGGCCGTGGACCAGGCCGGAAACGTGCTCAGCGGCCTTACGATTGAGCCTGCCCAGGCTGAAATCGAGCAGACTATAGTGCAGGCTGGTGGTTATCGGGATGTGGCCGTCAAGGTAGAAACCGTTGGGCAGCCTTCCCCCGGTTTCCGGGTAACCAGCATTTCCGTCAACCCACCCATAGTGACCCTCTTTTCGACCGATACCTTGATCGTAGCTAACCTGCCCGGCTACGTCAGCACCTTACCGCTGGATTTGAGCGGCGCAAAAGAAGATCTGGTAACGCGGCTCTCCTTGAGCCTGCCGCAGGGCGTCATCGTAGTGGGCGAGCAACAGAGCGTCGAAGTGGTGATCGGCATCGCCCCCATCGAAACCAGTATCCTGTTCAACGTAGAAGTGGAAATGATCGGCCTTGAATCGGGCTTGGAGGCTGAACTCTCTCCCCAGAACGTGAGCGTGATCCTTTCCGGGCCTTTGTCCACGTTGCAATCCTTGGTGGGCGATGACATCCATTTGTTTGTGGACCTGGTTGGTCTGCAGCCAGGCACCTACCTCATTGAACCCGGGGCTGAGATCGTGCCGGAGGATGTGCGCCTGTTGTCGGTGATTCCCAGCGCGATCGAAGTCATTATCACGCGTTCCCCTTAACCCTATGGCAAAACCCATCGTCGCCATTGTTGGCCGGCCGAACGTCGGCAAGAGCGCTCTATTTAACCGCCTGGCAGGTGAACGGCTGGGGGGGG
>DATBWP010000083.1:0-4585 GCA_036514735.1 Anaerolineales bacterium | reverse complement strand
TCCACGATCTTGTAATCCGCCACGCGCTTTTCCAACGCGCGCCAGATCTCGGGAGGGGCTTCTCCCGCGGTCAGGTGCTCGGCAATAAAACGGCCCATGTCGGCGCAATGGTCGGAGTTGTTGTAGTTGTACATGCCAATACGCCCCGTGGTGAGCAAGTTTGGTACTTGGCGCAATTTCTCGCTAACCAGCTTCATTTTTTCCGCATAAGCCAAGTCATAGCGCGGGTAAAAATTTCGGCGGCGGATCACATAAGTGCTCAACACCTCAGCGCGCTTGATCAAACCGGTCTGCACCAAACCGTCCACCACCCGTTGGGCCAGTGATACGTCGCTAGCATGCCACAAGTCGCTGCCTTCGTCCGCGGTGAAATCGGCCGTGATCATGGTTCGGTCTGCCGGACCCAGTTCGGGGTTCATCTGTTTTTGTTCGAAGAGGCGGCTAAAGACCACGTTGCGCTGGGGAAAGAAGATCCATTGATCTTCCAACACCAGAGGGCGCTTTATTGCGATGTAAACCAAAATCAGGTGGCGAAATTGTAGGCCTTGTACCGCCTGGTTGAATGCGTCATCCTTATCGCCAAAAACCATTTTTCCAAGCAGGGGCAGGGGAAGAGACGAAACTAAATAATCGCAGTCAAACTGTTTTACCCCGCCTCCATATTGGGTTCTCACACTCTTAACTTTGCCATCCTTCATTTCCAGAGCCTGCACGTCGACTGAGGTCAGCACCTCGCCGCCAAAGTCGCGAATTCCCTCTGCCAGGGCTTGCGGCCAATCGCCAAAGCCGTCCCGCGGGTAATAGAAGAATTCAGCATTAGTGGCCGCGGTCTCTTTGCGCAGTCCCAGTAATTTCAGGATCAAGTCCATGCCCCCGGAGGCCGGCAGGCGCGTGCGCGCCATCTCAGGATGCAAGCTGGCGGGATCGCCCCACACTTTCTCGGCAAGGGGCTCGAACACCAGCTCGTAGGTCGGGCGGCCAAAGCGGCGAATAATGTAATCCGCGTAAGAGCGCGGCGGAGTTCGCCGAAAAATCCCGGTGACCACTTGAACGGCATATCCCAAACCTAGCTTTAAGAAGCGGATCGGTCCCAGGACTTTAGCCAGGTTGCCCAGCTTTAGTGGGTAATCGACCAGGTGGCCGTCCAGGAAAAGGCGATTTTTCTTCGGCAACTGCAGCAGGCGCTCGCCCATCAGGCCAACCACCTCATCCAGCACGCCGGGGATCACCGAATACAGCTTGTGCGCGCCGTAATCCAGCACGAAACCTTCATGTTCAAAGCTGGCGCAAAGGCCGCCGATGACGGGCTCTTTTTCCAATACGGTCACTTGATATTCGCCGGTGCGCGCCAGGAAATACCCGGCAGCCAGACCGCCAACCCCTGCGCCCAACACAACGATCTTTTCCTTACCCGCCAATCGAAGCTCCAGCACAGGGGCGCATCATAGCTTTTCGGCGATGACCAAATTTTGGCCCATCCAATAGGGTATTTGCAGATGGGCTAACCCCAGGCGCTTCACCAACCAGCCAAGGGCGCGGGCGATCGGCTTGATGTAAGCCTCCATGCGAAACAAGATGTAGCCCAGCTCCAAGGTTTGCCAGTGTCGACGGCGCTGCACGACCTTGAAGCCCAGCACTTCCAGCATGCGTGGCAGCGTTTTTCCGGTGAAATAATACAGATGGACGGACAGCAGGAAGACCCATTTGCGCCCCATCAGACGGCTCACCAAGGATTCGATGTCGGGGTAATTGACTACCAAAAGCCCTTTTTGCTTCAGCACTCGCCTGCATTCCAGCAACGTGGCCTTTGGGTCCGGGGTGTGCTCCAGTACGTCCCACAAGGTGACCACATCGAAGGAATCCGGAGCCAGCCTCATGTCAAACACAGTCCCCGGGACTACAGGTAAACCATAATGCTCCTTAGCCCAGGCACAGAGCCAGCGATTAGGTTCGCAGCCGGCCACCTCCCAGCCCGCCTTTTTTGCTACGGCCAAAAAGGAACCGCCCGCGGTGCCGACGTCCAGCAGGCGGCCGCGCTGGAAGTACCAGCGTTCGATCATCCTCAAGGACTTGGCAAAGGTGCGCTCGCGCCCGGGGGCTTGCGAAACAAACAACTCGTCGCTACCAGCGCTGTAGCCTTTAATGACCACATCGGCGCGCAAGCGCGGGTCGAGATACTGCAAGCCGCAGCGCTTGCAGCGCACCAGTTGATCCAGCAGGACTTCGTCACCGGAGGAGCGAAAAGTATTAGCGATCTCTTCGGGCTTGGCCGACTCATAGCGCGGTGGATAAATGATTTCAAAGTCATCTGCCCCGCACAGGTTGCAGGGGACGGACTCCAGCAAGGCTTGATATTGCATAATGTGTTCGTTCATCGTTTTTTTAGCGGCGGCGTAAATAGGTCTTGATCTCTTGGAAACGTGTATTGATGGCGTTTAGGGATAGGCCGATGCCCAGTGCGATCAATCCTGTCGGTAGGCAGAGTAGGACAATGCCATTCAGCAGGTTAACCGGCAAGCCAGCCCGGCCCGTGAAACTCCACACGCGCAAGAGGCCAGCGACCAGAGCCGCCAGCCAAAAGAGAAGCGCAATGGATCCAAATAATCTCAACGGCCGGTGATCGCGTAGCAGGATGGCCGCGGTCAGCACGATACGGTAGCCATCGGTGAACGGACGCAGCTTGGAATGGCTGCCCTGCGGGCGGTGGCGATAGCGCACTGGCACTTCCACGACGCGCAAACCCTCCGCCAGAGCCTGTAGAGTGATCTCGCTCTCCACTTCGAACCCGGTGGTTAACACAGGCACGCTTTCGATAAAGCGCCGGTTGAAGGCGCGGTAGCCGGAGAGCACATCCCGGTACCTGGTCCCGAATAGCCGATTGATGTAGGCTACGATCAAGCGGTTTCCCAATTGATTGATCGGCTTCATGCTGGTGTCCGAAACAGCCGTCAGCCGTTCCCCGATCACCATGTCGGCCTCGCCCTTAAAAATAGGAGCGGTGAGCTGGTTGACTTCTGCAGCCAGATAGGTGTCGTCTCCATCTACCAGTACCACCACATCTTCTTTGAGTTCATCGAAAATTGACCGCAACACATGGCCCTTGCCTAAGGCGGTGACGTAGCGCACCTGGGCGCCAACTTTACGGGCTAATGTGGCGCTGTTATCGGTCGAAGCATTATCAAAAACATAAACCTTGCTTCGGGGAAGAGCTTTGCGAAAATCGCGCACTACTTTGGCGATGGTGGCAGCCTCATTGTGGCAGGGGATAGCTACCGCGATCTTTTTTCCCACTGCTCTCACCTTGTTGTTCATCGCGCCAGCCACCGCAACACTAGCGCCCGATAGGGCACCATCTCCATCTTGGTCTCGAAACGGCGACGCAGGAAATTAAATGGTTGGTGCAGCAACTTAAGGGGATGATAACGCAATTTCCACCACAAGAAATGGGCATACAAGCGCACCCGGAAACGATTGAGGCGCTCATAATCCTGCCGCCAGGTGGGGCTGAAGTTCAATTCGGACAGGGTAGTGTAACCACTGAATTGTTTATGGATCGACGAGCCCGGCACGGGGGTGACGATGAAGAGAGCCACCTCGTCCACGCCGACGCGGGTCAGGTCGCGTACCAGGTCCCAGGTCAGCTGCAGGTCTTCATCCGTCTCGCCCGGGTAGCCCAAAACAAAACAGGCTTGAGAACGGATACCTACTTTGTTCATGCGCATGACCAGGCGCACGGCGTGTTCGAGGTCGAAAGGTTTGCGCATCAGCTTAAGCAAGCGCGGCGAGCCCGTTTCAGGCGAGATCGAAATGTAACGGCAACCCGCCTTGGCCATCAGGTCGATGGTCTCCTCGTCGCGCATAGTTTCCACTTTCGTGCCGGCGGCGATCTTCCAGGTGACGCGCAGATCTCGCCGGATCAGTTCGGCGCAGATCTGGCGGATACGCGCATCGGAGATGGTGGGATCCAGATCCTCGATATGGAACTCGGTTACTCCCAGGGTTTGGCTGAAATGCTCAATTTCGTCGACCACAGAGCCGGCTGAGCGCGCCCGCCACTTCTGGCTGTTGGTGGCCGGAACCACGCAGAAGCCGCATGGATACGGGCAGCCCCGCGAGGTCAGCAGAGGCAGATAGCGCTGAGCCGAAAGCGGCCCGTGAGCAAAATGCAGTGACCAATAATTGTCGAGTGGAAATAAATCCCAGGCTGGGAGGGGCAAGGCGTCCAATTCCGGCCCCGCAAGAAAGCCCCGGGGAGGGTTGTAAAACCTCGGAGTTCCCAAGCCATCAATGGCGCGCAGCGCTTCTTCGTTGGCGCCTCCGGCAATGGCATCCAGCAATCGCAGCGCACGCCGCTCGGGTTCTCCGGTGAGAACGTAATCTGCGCCCGCGACGTAAAACTCCGCAGCCACTTCGGACAGCGCATAGGCGGTCACCGCTTGCGTGTTTTCCACGACTACCAGCGGCACCTTGGACGTGGCTTGCTTAATCGCCTTTACCAAGGCCAGGGTAGACACGTGGTTGGTCAGGTTGATGGCGTAAACGAAAACAGCTTCCAGATCCGCAGTAAGCTGTGCGATGACTTGTA
>DATBWP010000082.1:0-2062 GCA_036514735.1 Anaerolineales bacterium | reverse complement strand
GGCAGCGCCCTGCTGGCCGCCGACGAGGAGCGCGGCATCCTGGACCTGATCGCCGCCCATCCGGTAAGCCGCACCTCCCTCTTCTGGGGGCGCTTGCTGGCTTTGCTGCTCTCTTTAGTTCTGATCATGGGGTTTGGCTATGCGGGCTTGATGCTTGGCACCACTTATTCCGCCATGGAGCTGGACGCGCTGTTCTTGGTCTATCCCTTTGCCTCCCTGCTCGGCCTGCTAATTTTCTTCGCCGGTCTGGCGCTGTTCATGAGCATGCTGCTGCCTTCGCGCGGCACCGCCGCCATGGTGGCCGGCGTGGTGCTGGTTGCCAGCTTTTTCCTGAACGGCCTGGCTAACCTGAATGACTCGCTGGATAACCTCAAACCCTTCCTGCCGACCCGCTATTACCAGAGCCAGGACTGGGTCAGCGGATTCCGCTGGGATTGGTTCGCCGGGCTGGCTGGCATAGGCTTGCTCCTGGCTGTCCTGGCTTGGTGGCTGTTCCTGCGCCGCGATATCCGCGTGGGCGGCGAAGGTAGTTGGAAACTGCCGCGTTGGCGCCGCTCCCCCGCAAAAGCCTGACCCTCACAGGGCGGCGCACGCAAGGCGCCGCCCTCTTCGTTTGTGTATACTCACGCTCGTGAAAACCAGCCTTATCTTTTTTGATCTGGACGATACGCTGTATCGCCGAGAGAACGGTGTGTGGCTGGCCATTCGCGGCCGCATCGAAGGCTACATGCATGAGCGCCTGCGCATCCCCAAATCCAAGGTCGCCGCGTTGCGCCAGGCTTACCTCACCACCTACGGCAGCAGTTTGCGCGGCCTGATGGAAAATTACCAGATCGATCCCGATGAGTATCTGCTCTACGTCCACGACGTGGACATCGAGGGGCTGATCAGGCCGAACGCCAACCTGGCCAAGGCGCTGGCGCAGCTACCCCAACGTAAATGGGTGTTCACCAACGCCAGCCTGGAGCATGCCCGCCGCGTGCTGGCGGCTTTAGGCATTAGCCAGCATTTCAGCGGCATCCTGGACATCAAAGCGCTCGGCTTGCGCAACAAGCCCCAGGTGGTTGCCTACAAGCAGGCGCTCAAAGTCGCCGGCGGCGAAGACCCGCGCGCAGCCGTGTTCGTGGATGACCAGGGGGTTAATTTGGAACCTGGGAAAGCATTGGGCGCAACCACCGTGTTGGTAGGCACGCGCGAACCTCATCCCGCCGCGGATCGCAGCATCCTGACTGTGGAGCTGTTACCCCAGGCCCTGGCCGGGCTGGTAGAATAATTTCGTGGATGGCGACGTCGTCTTAGTGCTGTGCCTGGCCGCCCTGATCGGCTTGGGCATTCCGGCCATGCTGTATGCCGGGCTGCGCCGCCGCGGCCAGATCGGCCAGATCGAACTCCTGCGCCGCGCCACCAGCAGCGCGCGCCAACCCTGGCAGAAAGAAGATAGCCAATTAGCGGAGTTGTCCAAACGGGTGGAATCGTTGCGCACCAAGACCGACCTGCCAGCCAAGTGAAGGCACCACAGATTTAATCGCCTCTCATCCAGTTGTGTTAAGCTACCTTAAACCGGGAGACCATTCGCTAAGCTCATGAGACCACAAAAGAATATCCTGCTTCTTATCGCCCTGGCGGCTACCCTCACGTTCGGATGCGCCTTTTTTTACCAACTATTTTCCGCATCCGCTGACCCCACACCTATCGTCGCCGCGCCGTCGGCAGAGGGGCCGCTGGCCACGCCGGGCTCCGCTGGCGTTGAACAGGATTTGGCGGAGTTGTTTGCTCCCGTTTGGGAAAGCCGCGCCTACCTCCGCGATTATTTTGTCGAACAGCCTGTAGAAGATGAAGTGCTGGCCGAGGGAGCCTTAACCGGCCTCACCACTCTCCTGGAAGATCAGGGGCTCCAACTGGACCAGCTCGAGGTCAGCGCGGGAGCTCCCAGCGCAGCCAGTTTGTCCCAGCAGGCCGAAACACCCGAGGAAAGCCAACCGGCCTTTGCCGCGTACTGGGAAGCCTGGCGCAGCCTCCAATACGGGGATGCGCAACTCACCGCCAGCTACCAGGACTTTGT
>DATBWP010000081.1:0-4066 GCA_036514735.1 Anaerolineales bacterium | reverse complement strand
CCTGTCCCAATAGATTATTCAGTCCAATTGAACGCAAGAGTTCACTCCGTTTGCGCGGGGTTTAATTAGTGCTCTGGAGTTTTTAACTACATCAACGGAATTCAGCACCCTATAACGGAAGCTCTTTCCCAATGCCCTTTTCTTTTGCGAGCTGATAAATGCGAATAGCTGTTGCCACGTCATCCAGGGCGAGGCCCAAATTGATGGCTGCGATGCGCTCGCTGTCTGCTTCGCGCCCCGGCTTTTTTCCCGCTACGATTTCGCCAAGGTCGGCATATGGTTGCGGCGTCTCTTTGAAATAACCCTCCTGGCGGTAGTAACGCATCTGCGCCAGGTCATCCGTGGCAACCTTGTCCATCTCTTTCAGGGCTGCGCCTTGCCAGTAGGAATCAAAATCCACTAGCGAGGCAAACCCTCCTGACACCAGCCATCCGGCTTCGATAGCTGGCTGCGGGTTTTTGAGGATCGGGCCACTGGTCACCACTATGTCCATCCCCTTGACTGCCTCTGGCAAACTTTGCACCACCTCAACAGCTAAACCCAAATTCGCTTTCATCTCGTCCGCATAGCGGGCGGCGACTTTCGCGTCGAGGTCATAAGCCCTAACCTTTTGGAGCTTGAACAAGCAGGCCAGCGCCTCCAAATTGCTGCGGCCCTGCACGCCGCAGGCCACAATGCCCACCGAGGCGCTCTCCGGCCGGGCCAGGTATTTGGCCGCCAGCGCGGTGGCTGCCCCGGTGCGCTTGGCCGTGATCCAGGTGCAGTCCATGACAGCCAGCGGCACGCCGGTCTCGGGGTCATTGAGGATCAGCAGGCCGCTGATGTAGGGCAAGCCCTTGGCCTGGTTGCCGGGATACCCGGACACCCACTTCATGCCGGCCGCTTCCAGGCTGGGGATGTAAGCCGGCATGGCGTGGATAAACGCATTTGGGCGGGTATGAATGCCAGGCTTGGGAGGCATTTCTACCTTGCCGTTGCCTTTCTCTTTGAACATGGCTTCCAACGCCTGGATGATGTCTACCATGAGAAGTTGTACTGCTTCCACGTCTGATCTGGAAAGGTACAGGACTGAACCGGATCTCATTATTTGTCTCCGCTTTTAAGGGGATTAATTCCCTGATTTTACTGCCAGTTCGCCGGCAGCCCCCACGCAAGGCTAAAAACGCTCCTGAATAGGTTAACAAGGTACAAACATCCCAAAATTTCAATTACAATTTGTCTGACAACTTAAACAAAATTTCCCCTATACTGTACCGAAGGCTTTGTATCTACATGAAAAAGCTGTTCCGCACTGACTGGGCCTCCCGCATCCTTGATGGCCTTTTGCCTGTCTTTGCGGCCTTGGCGGCCCTACTAGTTGGGGCCGTTATGCTATGGCTGCTCAAAGCCGATCCCATACAGGCATATCAAGCCCTATGGGCAGGGGCATTTGGCAGCAGCAACGCCATAGCGGAAACCCTGGTCAAAGCAACTCCCCTTTTACTGGTAGCTCTGGGCATCTGCATCGCCTTTCGCGGCGATGTGATCAACATCGGTGGGGAAGGGCAGATGATCGTAGGTGGCCTGTTTGCTACCTGGGTCGGGTTGACCCTGACCGATTGGCCGGGCTGGATCGTCATTACGTTAGCCATGCTGGCCGGTTTCGTGGGGGGCGCCATTTGGGGCGGCATCCCCGGCTTGCTTAAAGCCTATTTCAACGTCAATGAGATCTTGAGCACAGTGATGATGAATTCCATTGCTGTGTACCTGATGAATTTCATGTTGCGCGGCCCCATGATCGATCCCTCCCAGGCTGAACTTGCCTCCAAGATCCCGCAAACCGCCCGGCTGCTGGACGCGTTCCGTTTGCCGCGCCTGGCGCCCACGCGGTTGCATTTGGGCATCTTGATCGCGGTGGCGCTCGCCTTCGTGGTTTACATCGTGTTGTGGCGCACCACGCTCGGTTACCGCATCCGCGCCGTGGGCCAAAACCCGCACGCCTCGCGTTATGGCGGCATCAAGGTGAAACGTTACGTGGTGCTGGCGTTGCTGCTCAGCGGCGCCTTCGCTGGCCTGGCGGGAGCCACGCAGGTCTTCGGCGTTAACTATCGCATGATCACCGATGGCTCTGCCTCCGGTTTCACCGGCGCGGCCGGGTTTAATGGCATTGTGGCTGCCTTGTTTGGGCAATTGCATCCGCTCCTATCCATCCCCGCTTCAATTTTGTTCGGCGGCTTGCTGGTGGGCGCCAACAGTATGCAACGCGTAGTGCAGGTCCCGGCTGCCTTGATCACCGTGCTAAATGGGTTGGTGGTCGTCTTTGTGGTCAGCAGTGAGATCTGGCGCCGCCGGCGTCAGAGACGCCGCCTGGCCGCGGCTACCGATACTGAAGCGCCGCCGGGCGCAAGTAACAAGCGCCTGGATGCCACGGAGGCAGGCGCATGATCGGCGACCTGTTTTCCGTTACCGTTCTGGTTGGCATCCTGGCTTCAGGCATCCGCCTGGCCACGCCTTATTTGTATGCCGCCATCGGCGAAACCTTCGGCCAGCGCAGCGGTGTGCTCAACCTCGGCGTCGAAGGGCAGATGTTGATGGGCGCCTTCGCTGCCTTCTATGTTGCGCTCACCACCGGCAACCTTTGGTTAGGCGTGCTGGCCGCGTTGCTCGTCGGCGCACTGATGGGTTTGGCGATGGCTTTTGTGACTGTGCACCTGCACGCGCAGCAAGGGATCAGCGGCATCGGTTTCTATTTGTTCGGCCTGGGCCTAAGCGATCTACTCTTTCAGAAACTGCTGGGCACGGTCGAAACGGTGAATGGCTTTCCTAAGGTCCACATCCCGGTGCTTAGCGATATTCCCGGCATCGGAGAAATATTTTTCAGCCAGAATGTGTTGGTGTATCTGGCCTTTGCTTTGGTGCCTATTGCCTGGTTCGTCTTGAATAAGACCACTCTGGGCTTGAAGATCCGCGCGGTCGGGGAAAACCCGGATGCGGCGGACTCGTTGGGCATCAGCGTGGTGCGCGTGCGTTACTTCACGATCATCCTGGGCGGTACCCTGGCGGGGATGGCTGGCGCCTCCATGTCGATCGGCCTGCTGAACGTCTTCCAGCAGAATATGACCAGCGGGCTAGGCTTTATCGCCGTGGCCCTGGTGTATTTTGGCGCCTGGTCCCCGTGGGGCGTGATGGCAGGCGCCCTGTTGTTCAGCATGGTGAATTCGCTGCAATTGTGGATCCAGGTGCTGGGCATCCCCATCCCCTCGGATATCGCCGTGATGATGCCTTACGTGCTCACCATCCTGGTGTTGGTGGTCACGGTCAAAAGAGTGCGCGCGCCCTCAGCCTTAACCAGGCCGTTCGAACGGGAATCATAGCTGAATGATTCAACTCACCAAGTGAGTGAAGGAGGTGTGCCCGGGTTAGCAAGGAAACACGGATTGCCATGTACGACACGAATCACTCATCCAATAAGGAGAAGATGATGAAAAAGTTTAGTTTGTTTCTAGCTTTGGTCCTGTCGCTCTCGTTGATCTTGAGCGCTTGCGGACCAGCTCCAACCGAGGCGCCTGTCACCGAGGCGCCGCCAGAAGCCGAAGCAACGGAAGCTGAAGAGCCGACCGCTGAACCACCCGCGGAACCTTTCCGCGTAGCAGTGGTGATGCCCAGCGCCATCAATGACCTGGCTTTCAGCCAGAGCATGTATGACGCTTTGCTGCGAGTCCAGGTAGATATGGGCGGCCCCGAAGCCTTTGAGATCGTCTATTCCGAGAGCATGTTCGTAGTGGACGATGCCGCCGCGGCTATACGTGATTACGCATCCCAGGGCTTTGACCTGGTTATCGGGCACGGTTCGCAGTATGGTTCGTCCATCCAGGAGATCGCCCCCGATTTCCCGGAAACCAGTTTTGCCTGGGGCACTACGGTAGATACCTTCGGTGAGCCGAATATCTTTGCTTATGAAGCGGCTTCCCAAGAAGGCGGCTACGTTAACGGCGTGATTGCAGCCACTCTATCCACCAGCAAGACCATCGGCGTGATCGGTCCCATCGAAACCGGCGACGCCAAGCTGTATGTGGACGGTTTCAAA
>DATBWP010000080.1:0-3507 GCA_036514735.1 Anaerolineales bacterium | reverse complement strand
GCGCATGAGCGACCCGGCCCTGATCGAAGAGATCATGGAAGCGGTCAGCATCCCGGTGATGGCCAAAGTGCGCATCGGCCACTTCGTCGAAGCCCAGATCCTGGAAGCCCTCGGCGTCGATTACCTGGACGAATCCGAGGTGCTCACCCCGGCTGACGAGGAGCACCACATCTACAAGCATGATTTCAAGATCCCCTTCGTGTGCGGCTGCCGCAACCTGGGCGAAGCCCTGCGCCGCATCGGTGAAGGCGCCGCCATGATCCGCACCAAGGGCGAAGCCGGCACCGGCGACGTGGTGGAAGCCGTGCGCCACGCCCGCTCCGTGCTGGGCGCCATCCGCCGCCTGCAAACCATGCCCGATGAAGAGCTGATGGCCTTCGCCAAGGAACTGGGCGCGCCTTACGAACTGGTGAAAGAGACCAAGGAACTCGGCCGCCTGCCCGTAGTCAACTTTGCCGCCGGCGGCATCGCCACCCCGGCCGATGCCGCGCTGATGATGCAGCTGGGTGTGGACGGCGTTTTCGTGGGCTCCGGCATCTTCAAATCCGGCGACCCAGCCCGGCGCGCCGACGCCATCGTCAAGGCCACCGCCCACTTCAACAATCCCAAGATCCTGGCCGAAGTCAGCCGCAATTTGGGCGAACCCATGGTAGGCCGCCAGGTAACCGATATCCCCAAGGAAGACCTGATCGCCCAGCGGGGATGGTAAATAGAGTAATTAGTGAATAGTAATTAGGGAAACCCATTTTTTCCCCCTACTCACTAATCATCATTCACTATCCACTGCCCTTATGAAGATCGGTGTATTGGCCCTCCAAGGTGATTTTGCGGAGCACCTGGCCGTCCTGTCGCGGCTGGGGGTACAGGCTAGCGCGGTGCGCCTGCCCGCAGACCTGGAAGGCCTGGACGGGCTGATCATCCCCGGGGGAGAATCGACCACCATCGGCAAGCTGGCGGTGGACTTTGGGCTGATCGAACCGCTGCGCGCTTTCGGCAAGGCCAAGCCAATCTGGGGTACTTGTGCAGGAGCGATCTTCCTTTCCAAAGATGCGCGCCGCGCGCAGCCCCTGTTGAGCTTGATGGACATCACCGTGGAACGCAACGCCTTCGGCCGCCAGGTGGAGAGCTTCGAGGCCGAACTGGATGTGCCCGCCCTCAAGGAAGTGGACGCAACCAATCAGCCCGTGCACGCCGTCTTCATCCGCGCCCCGCTGATCGAAAAGGTGAGCGGCGCGGCGCAGGGGCTGGCCTCCCTGCCGGACGGGCGCATCGTCGCTGCCCAGGAAGGCCATTTGTTGGCCACCGCCTTCCATCCCGAGCTCACCGGCGACGATCGCTTTCATCGCTATTTCCTTAAACTAGTGAATAGGGATAAGTCGCCTAGTGAATAGGGCAACCAGAGCCCGACTAATTATCTGCCTGTTTCCGATCCATGTTTGTCAGCCCGAATCACTACTCACTATTCACTATTCACTGCCTTGCCGCTGTTGTAGAATAGGCGCGTGTTACGAGCGTTCACCCTTGCAGACTACGGCCTGCTGCGCAAGCTCACCAAAAAAGCCGTCTTCCTAAATAATCGATTTGTGCTGACCCAAGGCCCGGGCGCTAGTTCGCGCGGTGCGCTGTTTTCTCCGTTGGCCGCCTTTACCGGCCTGTACACCTTTACCGGCAAAGCGCAGGATCACAGCCATCCGCTCTTTGCCCAGGCTTACCACCCTTCCGGGTTTCCGTTGGCGCATTGTATCTTTCTGGCCCCTGCCAGCAGCCTAGACTCGCCGGCCCTGGAGGAGGTGCTGGACGGCCTCACCAAGCACCTAGGTGGCCGCGGCGCGTTAAGCCTGGTGGCTGAAGTGGAGGAGGACCAGGCAGCCTTCAAAGTTCTGCGCCAGAACGGGTTCAGCATTTACGCCCGCCAGCGCATGTGGAAATTGAAAGGAGCGCCTATCTTCACCGGCCCCGCCACCTGGCGGCCGGCGCTGGAGCGCGACCGATTCGGAATTCACCTGCTGCGCAAATCCCTGGTCCCCGGGCAGGTGCAGCAGATCGAAATGGAAAATTCGGAGCCGCTGGAAGGGTACGTATTACGCCAGGATGGCGAGATCGTCGCTTATGCCGAAGTGAGGCGCGGACCACGCGGCACCTGGCTGCTGCCCTTCGTGCACCTGGATGCAGAGCCATTCGACAAAGCGCTTGCCGAGTTGCTGGCCAGGTTGCGGCCGAGTCCCAGGCGGCCGGTTTACGTTTGCCTGCGCTCCTACCAGGATTGGCTGCAAGGCGCCCTGGAAGACCTGGGGGCGCAAGCCGGCCCTCGCCAGGTGGTGATGGCGCGGCGCACCAGCCTGGCTCTGCTCGTGGAAGAAACGCGGCGCGCCGCGGTGCCCAACCGGCGGGCTGAACCCACCACCCCTATGCAGGTGCCTGAACCGCAGGCCTATTTCGCCGAGCCTGCCATGCAGCCAGAGAATGCATGCCAATGAGGCTATTAAAATTTGGCGGTCTCGTCTGCGGGTCTAGCGCACCGGAAACTTCATTAGCAGCGGCTGGTTTTAGCGCTGCGCAGGACCGATCATGACCAAACGCCAAATTACCGATGACCTGGACGCGCTGCTCTCCGTGCTGCCCAAGGATATTGAGGCAGCCGTACGCCAGCGCAACAACAGCGCCGATCTTCTCGAAATCATCCTCGATCTGGGCCGCGTGCCCACGGCGCGCATGACCACGCAAGAAGTCGTGCTGGTCGAGCGCGAAGTCGCCACCGAAGACATCGAACACGTGGTGCACCGCCTGGGAGATTTCGACGAGGACAACCGCGCCGGCATCGAACGCACCTTGCATCGCATCTCCGGCATCCGCAACCGCCGCGGCGCGGTAGTGGGCCTCACCTTGCGCGTGGGCCGCGCCGTCTTCGGCACCTTCGACATCATTCAAGACCTGATCGAGGAAGGCAAGAGCCTCCTCTTGCTCGGCCGCCCCGGCGTGGGTAAAACCACTTTGCTGCGCGAGGCAGCCCGCTTCCTCGCCGACCAGAAACGCGTGGTGATCGTGGACACCTCCAACGAGATCGGCGGCGATGGTGATGTGCCTCACCCGGCGGTGGGTCGCGCCCGTCGCATGCAGGTGGCCACCCCTTCGCGCCAGCACGAGGTGATGATCGAAGCGGTTGAAAACCACAACCCGGAAGTGATCGTCATCGACGAGATCGGCCGCGAGCTGGAGGCCATGGCAGCCCGCACCATTGCCGAACGCGGCGTGCAGCTCATCGGCACAGCCCACGGCAATTCCCTGGAAAACCTGCTGCTCAATCCCACGCTTTCAGACCTGGTGGGCGGCATTGAATCGGTGACCCTTTCGGACGAAGAAGCCCGCCGCCGCGGCACACAGAAGACGGTTCTCGAGCGCCGCTCCCCACCCAGTTTCGATGTGTTGATCGAGATCCAGACCCGCGACCAACTGGCTGTGCACCGCGATGTGGCCGCCTCCGTCGACTCTCTCCTGCGCGGCTACCCA
>DATBWP010000079.1:0-3400 GCA_036514735.1 Anaerolineales bacterium | reverse complement strand
GTTGGCGGGTGGGTTGCATTGAAAGGCAGAGAATAGAGATTTGAGTTTAAGAGCGCTCTCGAAAAAAGCTCTTCCTAATCACTGATCGCTGTTCACTTATCACAGGTGTTTAATAATAACGCAAATATTTATTTTCATATTAACGTCGGTTGACAGGCTTTTTCGCTCCGTTATAATGTGACCGTAAGAACAAATCGAGGCCCAAGCATAGCTCCACCACTTTACTGGGACGCCATATATGAAATTGTGCTGGCGCTCAAAGCTCAGCACCCCCAGGAACGCTTGGAGAACATTTCTTTAGGTGACATTTTTCGCTGGACGTTAGCCCTGCCAAATTTTGCAGACGACCCCTGGATGGCGAATGATGACATCCTGGCTGCGATTTATCAGGAATGGTTTGAGGAGATCAATCCGGTATGACTGAATATAAACCCACAGTGCCGACCATAAACTCAGCGGGCTACGAAGTGCCCCCGGAGATCCGCCAAAATATTGCCATTACCACTCTGGACAAGATCTGGAACATGGGCCGGCGCTACTCGGTGTGGCCGATGATGTTCGGGTTAGCCTGTTGCGCTATCGAGATGATCTGCACGGCGGCCAGCCGTTACGACCTGGCGCGCTTCGGTATGGAAGTGATGCGTCCCAGCCCGCGCCAGTCTGACTTGATGATCGTTTCCGGCACAGTGACCAAAAAGATGATCCCGCAGATCGTGCGCTTGTATAACCAGATGCCAGAGCCGAAATACGTGCTGGCCATGGGCGCGTGCGCTTCAGGTGGTGGGCCTTTCAAAGAAGGTTACAACGTGGTCTCTGGCGTGGACCAATATGTGCCGGTGGATGTGTATGTGCCCGGCTGCCCGCCGACCCCGCAGGCCCTGCTGCATGGCTTGATGAAATTGCAGGAAAAAATTGACCAGGAATCCATCACCAAAGTGCGCTGGTATCGCAAGGATGAAATCCCTGCCATCCCAGTGCCCCTGCTGGGCCCCGACCTGATCGACCCGCGCGAGAATGCGCTGATCAAGGAAGTTACTTCCAAACTGGCCGCGGCGCCCGCGCCGGTGGCCGCTCACGCCGCTGCCGCCCAGCCAGCCGCCACTCCAGAAAAACCCGCACCAGCCGCCAGCGGTGAAGCGAACTAAGCGAGATCCCTATGGCAAATCCAGCTCCTGTTGCACCGGCTCCGGCCGCCGAACCTACCGAACTTGAAAAGCGCTTCCCTGGCGCAGTTAAACGCGATGCACGCCCGGGCTATGAAGGCCATATTGTGGAGGCCAACAAGCTCCGTGAGGTAGCCACCGCCATTCGCGATGAAATGGGCTACGACTTCCTCTCCTCGCTTACCGCGGTGGATTATTACTCCGCCGCTCCCGGCGCCGAAAACTTTATTGAAGTCGTGTATCACTTGTTTAAGTCCACAGGCGGCGGGGCGCTGGTCTACAAAGTGCAAGTGCCGCGCGATAACTCCGTTGTTCCCTCACTGGTTGATATTTATCCCGGGGCTGATTTCCAGGAACGGGAAGCTTGGGATCTGTATGGTGTGAAGTTCGAAGGGCATCCCGACTTGCGCCGTATTCTGATGTGGGATGGTTTTGAAGGCCATCCGATGCGCAAAGACTGGATCGAACCCTATTACGAAGAAGACCTCAAACCCTTTAAAAACCGCTGGCCCGAAGGCCAGGTTTACCGCATCGAAGACCACAACCCCTTTGGCAAGAACGTCAAGTATCCGCAAGGCTTCGATCCCACGGGGTTCAAGGAAAGCGATGACCCGCGCATGTACGCTACTCTGGAACAGGCGGCGCGTGAATACAGCGAGGATATCGATACCGAACAAGTGGTGGTGAATTTGGGACCGCAGCACCCGTCCACCCATGGCGTGTTTCGTATGGCGGTACGCCTGGACGGCGAGACCATCGTGGCGCTGAAACCAGTGATGGGCTACTTGCATCGCAACCACGAGCAGATCGGCGAACGCAACACCTGGATCATGAACATGCCGTTCACCGACCGCCTGGATTACCTGGCCTCCATGAGCAATAACTTTGGATACGCCCTGGCTGTTGAGAAGTTGATGGGCGAAAAGGCCGCCCCTCCCGAACGTGCCGAATACATCCGCGTGATCATGGCTGAGCTCACCCGCATTAGCAACCATTTATGGGCTATCGGCTTCCTGCTCAACGACTTGGGCGCCTTCTTTACCCCGGCGCTTTACGCCATCACCGAACGCGAATTGATCCTCGATATCTTCGAAGCCTGCGCCGGT
Organism: Anaerolineales bacterium; assembly: GCA_036514735.1. Taxonomy (GTDB): domain Bacteria; phylum Chloroflexota; class Anaerolineae; order Anaerolineales; family UBA11579; genus JAMCZK01. The sequence goes on along the minus strand of DATBWP010000079.1, from coordinate 1,131 downwards.
TCACGCATGATGTGCAATTACTTCCGCTTTGGCGGGGTGGCGCGGGACTTGCCGGCCGGGGAGCTTGACAAGATCAAGGATTTGGTCAACGACCGTCTGCCGCGCAAGGTGGACGAATTGGACTTGTACCTCACCGGCAATGAGCTGGTGCGCAGCCGTTGCGAGGGAGTAGGGGTGATCTCCCCTGAGGATGCCATTGCCTTCTCAGCGGCCGGGCCGGTGCTGCGCGCTTCGGGTGTGCCTTACGATATCCGCCGGGCTGATCCTTACAGCATTTACGATCGCTTCAAGTTCGACGTGGCGGTGCGTTATCACGGCGACGTCTATGACCGGTACCTGATTCGTGTGGACGAGATCCGCCAGAGCCTGCGCATTCTGCAGCAAGCGGTGACCCAGATCCCCGGTGGGGAGATCATGACCGGCAAAAATCCCTACCAGGTACGCGTGCCTGCGGGTGAGTCATATGGCCGCGTGGAGGGACCCAAAGGCGAACTGGGCTTCTACATCGTGTCCAATGGCAAGGCCAACCCTTATCGCTACCATGTACGCGCCCCTTCGTTCATCAATCTCACCGTGCTGGAAAAGATGTGTGTGGGCAGCAAAATCGCCGATGTGGTGGTGAACCTGGGTTCCATTGATATTGTTTTGGGCGAAGTGGACCGCTAAGCCAAGGAAAGTGGAGAACAGCTAATGTACGGATTTGGAATTCTTAAGGGCATGTGGGTTACCCTGGTCCACTTTTTTGAGACCTTCATAGACGATTTCCGTTGGATGGGGAAACGTTATTACACCGCCGAGGGTATCGAGCATCGTCGTAACAAAGGAGCCAAGGGTATCTTCACCGTGCAATATCCTGAAGAAAAGCTGCCCGTACCCGAAGAGTTTCGCTTTATTCCCTTCCTGGTTTACGAGGTGGATGAACAAGGCAATAAGCATGACCGCTGCACCTCGTGCGGGATTTGCGCCAAGGTTTGCCCGCCGCAGTGCATCTGGATCGTGCGCACCGAGGACCCCGTGACCAAGCGCCCGGTCCCCGAGCCGGTTGAGTTCTTCATCGATATTGATATCTGCATGAACTGCGGTTATTGCGCTGAATATTGCCCCTTCGATGCCATCAAGATGGACCACGAT
>DATBWP010000078.1:0-2043 GCA_036514735.1 Anaerolineales bacterium | reverse complement strand
AGTTATTCACTGGTCGACCTGAATCGTTCCGGCGTGCCCCTGCTCGAAATCGTTACCGAGCCCGAACTGCATTCTGTAGAGGCGGTGCGCAATTGCGCTTACATACTGCGCAGCATTCTGCGTTATCTGGGTGTGAATTCCGGCAATCTAGAAAAGGGCCTGCTGCGCATCGAGCCAAATATTTCTATACGCCCTTTGGGCATGGTGGAGTTCGGCACTCGCGTTGAGATCAAGAACCTGAATAGCTTTCGATCCCTGGAGCGCGCCGTGGCTTATGAACTGGCGCGCCAGGAAGCCTTGGTGGAGAAGCGCAGCGCCGTCCAGCAGCAGACCCTGGGCTGGGACGACGCGCGCGGCACTACCGTCCCCCAGCGCTCCAAAGAATACGCGGAGGACTACCGCTATTTCCCCGAGCCTGACCTCCCGCCTTTGGTGATCGATCGCGCCTGGGTGGACGCAGTTCGCGCCTCGCTGCCGGAGCTTCCGCACGCCAAGCGTAAACGCTTTATAGAAGATTACGGGTTAACCGCCTACGACGCCGGCGTTCTGGTGGCAGAGCGCGAAACCGCCGAATTCTTCGAAGCGGTTGTCCTGGATTGCAAGGTTGCGGAACCCAAACAAGTGGCCAATTGGATCACCGGCAACCTGTTTGGCTTGATGAACGAAGCCGGGACAGCGGTTTCAGACTTGCTGTTTGGTCCTGCCGACTTCGCCAGGCTTTTGGATCTACTGGCTGCCGGTGAGGTCAACCCTGCTGGAGCACGGCAAGTGCTGGGCGAAATGTTCGCCAAAGGCGGTAAGCCTGCGCAGATTGTAAAGACCCGCGGCTTGCAGCAAATCTCAGATCCCCAGTTGCTACGCGCCTGGGTGAGTACCATACTGGCCAAGAATCCGGATCAGGTTGCAGACTACGCTTCCGGCAATGAGCCGGTCATTAATTGGTTATTTGGTCAGGCCATACAGGCGTCCAAGGGCAAGGCTAATCCCAATAAATTACGGGCCGAATTAGAGAGACAACTGGTCCAGCGGAGCCTTCAAGGAGTAGCGCACTAATGGGCCAGGAATATCGCGGCCGTATTGAAACCATTCTCATCACCCCTCAGTACATGCCCGGCTCTCCGGTGGATGAGGTAGAAGTGGCTTGGGAAGGCTTTGTGGGCGATAAGCACTTTGGGCTGACCATGAAGGCTGGCAGCAGCCAAAAACCGTATCCCAAGGGTGCAGAAGTGCGCAATGTGCGCCAGATTTCAATAGTTTCGATCGAAGAATTGGATCAAATCGCCAAGGCATTGGATCTTCCTGTCGTAGAACCAAACTGGGTGGGCGCAAATCTGATGGTCTCGGGTATCCCGGAGCTGACCCAGCTGCCTTCGGGCAGTCGCCTCTATTTCGATAATGGCGTAGGGATTGTCGTTGAGGGAGAGAATCTGCCCTGTACCACGGCTGGTGGCTCGCTGCAGCAGCAGTACCCAGATCGACCCGAGCTCACCACAATCTTTCCCAAGAAAGCCATTGGCAGGCGCGGTCTGGTCGGCTGGGTAGAACGCCCCGGCAAGCTGATCAAGGGTGAAGGCATCTTGGTTCGGCTAGCTCAAAACATCCGAACGTAATCTTTTGCCTAACCCCTCAGCCGGAAAGTTTGAAATTGGATAGCCGGTGGTTCCACGTCCTCGCGACGCCTACTAACAAACAGACTATTTGACTAAATGACTAACCAACTGTTTTTAGTACATTTGCCTCAGGACAACCGTAGACTCTCACCTTGACTCGCCTATGAAGTTCGGTTACCGTAAAAGCCCAAAATTGGGCACCCAGACATGGCTGTATTGAACGCCAGGGTCAATCTGGACCCTCCATCATTCAAGCGGGCAATCCTCCGAGGTGCCCGCTTATTTATTAACTTCGCCTTTTAGGAGCTGAATGGCTGAAATTACCAATCCTTTCAAGATCGCCCAGGCACAGTTCGACCACGTGGCGAATTTGCTGCATTTGGATCCAGAGGTGGCCGCGTTGCTGCGCTGGCCGCGCCGCGAGTTTAAGTTC
>DATBWP010000077.1:0-5210 GCA_036514735.1 Anaerolineales bacterium | reverse complement strand
TTTTTTATCTCCGAGCTCGCGCAGGCCGGGCAGGAGATGGACCACGATGCGTTGGTCGGTCAGGGAAATCCGGCGCACGACCTCGCTGGTGGCCGGCAACAATAGTTCGCCGCCCTCGGGCGGGCGCACGACATAGACATCATTGGCACCGGTGGAAAGAATTTCAGCCAGGGTGCCTAACAAGGTCCCGTCTTCAGCCATCACTTGCAAGCCAAGCAGCTGGTGCTGGTAATACTCCCCTTCGGGGAGCGGCGGACGGTCGTCGACCGGCACGAAGAGGGGCACGTTGCGAAAAGGTTGTACTGAATCCAGGCCGCGAAACTCTTCAAAGGTCAGCAGCAGCCCGCCCGCATGCGGACGCCGGCTCGAGATGGTGACGGGGATATGGTCCTCTCCCAAATAAAGGCGTGCGCCCTTTTGCAGGCGTTCGGGAAAATCCGTCTCGAGCGAAACCAGGACCTCGCCCTTGAGTCCGTGCGGGCGGCGCAGGGTGGCCACCAGCACAAAAGCAAGCTCGCCCATGGATGGTAGGCCATCTATGGGCGAGCGGGTTTGCGATTTTCTGCGGCGAGCAGCCAGGCGGCGGCGCGGAGAGCTCACTCAGGTTCCGAGATTTGCAGGAAGGCGCGCTTGCCATCGCGGGCAGCGGTTACTTGCAAGAGGATCCGGATAGCATTTGCCACGCGGCCGTTGCGGCCGATCACGCGACCCATGTCCGCCCTGGCTACCTTGAGGGCGATCTCGGTGCTTTCGCCCTTTTTGCGCTCGGATACCCGCACCTGGGTGGGGTCATCCACCAGGGAGCGCGCCACGTACTCGATCAGTTCTTTCATTTTAGGAAGTTTATTCGGCAGGTGGAGCTTCATCTGCCTTGGGGGCCTCAGTTTCAGCCTTGGGAGTCTCGGCTTCGGCCTCGGGGGCAGCTTCGGTGGCGGGTTCAGCCGCGGGCTCGGCAGCAGCGGCAGGTTCGGTTACTGGCTCGGCTGGAGAAGCCGGGGTTGGCTTGGCGGGTTCAGCTTTGGCAGCCTCAGCCGATTTAGCGGCTTGTTTTCTTTTAGAAGTGCCGGCCGCGGGAACCGCATGTTGGGTCTGGCGGTCGACGTTGCGGCTTTTGGCGGCTGTTTCAGCCTCGGCCATTAAGGCTTCGACCTTTTCGCCGGATTTGAAGCGCTCAAAGCGCTCGAGCAAACCGGCCACTTTGAAGACCTGCATCGCCGAATCGCTGGGTTGGGCGCCGTTGCTGATCCAGTGATAAATACGGTCTTCTTTTAGGCTGATCGTGGCGGGGTTGGTGCGCGGGTTATAAAAGCCGAGGATCTCGATAAAGCGCCCATTGCGGGGGCTCTCTCGGTCCGCGGCTACGATGCGGAAGCTTGCCTGATTTTTACCGCCGACGCGGCGTAAACGAATACGAACCATAATTTTCAAAGACTCCTAAGCTCTGTTGGACTGATTATACCTGTTAGCAGGGATTACCCAGAAACAGCCCGCCATTCTAGCCTGCTACAAGGAGGCGGTCAAGGGTCGGCCGGGAAGGGGCTCGCAACTTGCTTTCCCAGATGGTGTTTTAACCAACACTACCCAACCCCCAGGAGAGAGCATGGCCATAGCGTTAGTCACCGACAGCACGACCTACATTCCCAAGGAATTAAGCAAAGGCTATGAAATTCACGTGGTGCCTTCCGTGATCATTTGGGGGGGAGAGCAGTTGCGCGACGGGGTGGATATCCAACCCGTAGAGTTTTACAAACGGTTAGCAACCTCCAAAGAAACCCCAACGACCTCACAACCCACGCCGGCTGCGTTCAAAGAAAAATTCGAGGAACTGGGCACAAAAGGGTTCAAAGACATCGTGTGCAGCTTTGTTTCGGCCAAGTTTTCGGGCACGATCGCTTCGGCCTTGCAAGCCAAGGATATGGTCAGCGGGTTGAATATCACGATCATCGATGGCCGCTCAGCTTCCATGGGAACCGGCTGGCCGCTGCTGGAGGGTGCCAAGGCGGCTAAAGCCGGCAAATCTGCGGCAGAGGTGGCCAAGATCATTGAAGATGCCCGGGACAAAGCCGGGGTGTTGTTAGTGGTGGACACACTGGAGTTCCTGCACCGCGGCGGCCGCATCGGTGGCGCGGCCCGTTTCCTGGGCACCGCGCTCAATTTGAAGCCGATCCTCGAGGTGGTTGACGGCGCCCTGGAAGCCACCGAGCGGGTGCGCACCAAGCGCAAAGCACTGGACCGCCTGGTGGAGCTGTTGACGGAACGCGTTGGCGGGCGCACCCCGCTGCACCTATCCGTGCTGCATGCCAATGCCGCCGAAGATGCTAAAGCGTTGCTGGCGGAAGCCACGCAGCGGCTGAAGCCGGCGGAAACAACGCTCACAGATGTCAGCCCGGCAGTAGGCACGCATACAGGTCCCGGCACTTTGGGGTTTGCGTTTATGGCGGGGTACAAGTAATTAGTGATTAGCGAATAGTGATTAGTAAATAGGTAAATCAGGAAATCAGAAAGCCCCGCAACTCTTGCGGGGCTTTTCGTTGGGGAGCATGTCGACTCAAGATGCGGAGCCCCGATGTTTGGAAGACTACGCCCTAATGGATTCTTCGGCTCGCGGATCCATTCGACTATGCTCAGGGCATAGCTCGCCCTCAGTGTGATGCGCCGAACGGTTATTTCACTGTGCCGTAAAACAAGGGGAGGGGTTTGACCTTTTTAGCGCTCCATTGATGGGCTGCGAGGACCTGGGCGCGGGTGGCTTCCAACTTAGTCTGGTCGTTGGCGTGCAAAGTGAACAAGGGGGCGCCTTTCGCCACCCGATCGCCGACCTTGTGCAGCACGACAATGCCAACGGCGTGATCGATGGGATCGCCTTTCTTGGCGCGGCCGGCCCCTAAGGCAACCGAAGCCTCGCCGATCTGCCTGGCATCCACCCACTTGAGATAGCCGGAGCGCGGCGCAGGCACTTCCTCGACGAACTTAGCGCGCGGCAGCAAGCTGGGATCGTCCACATAGCGCACGTCTCCACCCTGGGCGCTGACCAGGTCGCGGAAGCGCTCAAAGGCGCTGCCATCCTTCAAGGTAACGCCGGCGCGTTTGCGGGCGGCTGATAGGGTTTTCTCGGCCTGGCCGAGCAGCAGCAGTTGGCTGGCCACCTCAATGGCATGCTGGCGGAAATCCGTTGGTCCGCCGCCATGCAGCGTTTCAATGGCTTCTTTTACTTCCAAAGCGTTGCCCACCGCATGGCCGAGGGGTTGGTTCATATCGGAGAGGAGGGCCACTGCTTTGCGGCCAGCCAGCCTGGCGATCTTGACCATTAGCTTTGCCAGGCTGCGCGCTTCTTCTTGAGTCTTCATGAAGGCGCCCGTGCCCACTTTTACATCCAATACGATGCGGTTAGCGCCGGCTGCCAACTTCTTGCTCATCACCGAAGAGGCGATAAGGGGCGGGGCGGGGACCGTGCCGGTCACGTCGCGCAAGGCGTAGAGCTTGCCGTCGGCAGGCGCAAGGTCACTGGTCTGGCCAGTTAGCACCAGGCCGACCTCTTTTAATTGGCGCAGGAACTCCTCTTTGGTGAGATCGGTACGGAAGCCGGGAATGGATTCCATCTTGTCAAGCGTGCCCCCGCTGAATCCCAAGCCCCGGCCGGACATTTTGCCGACGCGCAGGCCGCAGGCCGCTACGAGCGGCTCCACGACCAGGGTGGTTTTGTCGCCCACGCCACCGGTGGAATGTTTGTCGAGGGCCAGATCAACCACCCCGCTCAGATCCAATTTTTCGCCCGAATCGGCCATGGCCAGGGTCAACTGGGTGGTCTCGCGGTCCGTCATCCCCTTGAGCAGAACCGCCATAGCCCAAGCGGAGGCCTGGTAATCGGTAACGGTTCCCCGGGTAAAGCCTGCAACGAAGAAACGAATCTCGTCGCGGGTCAATTCCTTCCCGTCGCGTTTCTTAATGATGATATCGACCGCGCGCATGTCTTTTTAGGGACTTAAAATTATAATATAGAGGTCCAATTGTCATACAAACAGGCAATAGGACCCACGGCTTGACAACGTTCGAGCTAGCAGCATAGACTAACATCTTGTTTAGATAACAGGACTGAAAGTGCACATCGATAGTCAATGACCATTCTGCTGACCAAAGTGCGCCCGCCACAGCGGCGCAAGGACGTGCTGCGCAGGGTACGGCTGATTGATATCCTGCATCAAAACCTGCACCGCAAGCTCACTTTCGTCTCGGCGCCGGCGGGCTATGGCAAAACCACCCTCCTGGTGGATTTTGCCGACGATGTGGATGCCATGGTCTTTTGGTACCGCATCAGCCCCGAGGACAGTGATCTCGTCCAGTTTGTCCAGCACTTAGTAGCCGCTTTTCAACAGCAAAACCCCAAATTCGGCCTGGCCCTGGCGGAGTCTTTGAACTCGCCCAGCGGCAGCCTGGACGCGGCTACCCTGGCCGTCGACCTGATCAACGAAGTGGAAGAAAGGGTGGACGATTTCTCTTTGCTGGTGCTGGACGATTACCACCTGGCCGGGGAAAACCAGCAGATCGTCGACTTCGTGGAAAACCTGCTGGAGAACCTGCCGGATCGGCTGCGCATATTGATCGGGTCACGTAGCGTGTACGGCATCCCGACCGCCAACCTGTATATCCGCGACGAATTAGTGACGATCAGCGCAGACGAACTGCGCTTCCGGGCGGACGAGCTGCAAAAACTGGTGCTGCAAAACCACCGGGTGCACTTGAGCGACGAGCAGGCCCAGGAGTTCGCCACGCGGGCCGACGGGTGGATCATTGCCATCCTGCTGGCCTTGCGCACTATGGAAAACGGGGTGTTGCCAGACCTCTCCGGCGGGGTCGAGCGCATCTACGCTTACCTGGCGGAAGAAGTCGTCAATCGCCAAAGCGAGGACTTGCGCGACTTCATGCTGGCCACCTCGATCCTGGGGGATTTCAATGAGACGCTATGCAATTTCTTGCTGGAGCGCAAAGACGCGGCCGCTTACTTGCGCGCCCTCGAGGAACGCAATTTATTCGTAAGCCGTACGGAAACCAGCGAAGGCCCCAGCTACCGCTACCACCAGTTGTTCGCCGAATTCCTGCAGGATTATTTCGAGAGGAACCAGAAACAACGCCTGGGTGAACTGCACCGGCGGGCGGCGGAATGGTATCGGGACCGCGAGGAGTGGGAAAGTGCGGTCAGCCACAAGCTGGAG
>DATBWP010000076.1:0-4284 GCA_036514735.1 Anaerolineales bacterium | reverse complement strand
TGCCGCCCGCCCCGATGTGCCTTTCGGAATCGTCATGCTGGGCATTATGGGCTTCCTGGCCGGGCAGATGCTCTACAAGTGGAAGATGGACTTGATCGTAGTCACCGCCATCGTGGTGGTGGTGGCTGTGGCAGCGATGGTCTTCGGACCTTTCGGCGCAACGCCCAAACTGGATGACGCCGGTAAAGTGGTCGGCACCAATTGGGTTGGTCCGATCAACGGCGCGACGGTAGCCTTTAACAACGCCGTCAACAAGATCACCGGCGGCAACTCAGTCATGAGCGTGTTCGATCCGACCAATGCCGACCCGCGCATCCCGGCGCCCGCGGCGGACGGTGTACGCCCAAGCACGGCAGTCTATGACGCCGCGACAGGTGCGATCAAGACCATGCCAGCCTATCTGTTCTGGGCGCTGTTCATCTTCGCTTTTTCCTACCTGGCGTCCACCCTGCCCATCTGGCGCTTTGCCCAGCCCGTCAACTACATCGGCTTCTGGATCACGTTACTGACCATCGGCTTGAGCGCCCTGGGCGCGGTATTGGCTCCGTTCATCAAACCGGAGATCGGCTCGTTTGCGCTTGAACCGATCAAGACATTGGGTTTCGCTTACGACGCAACCAAAGCCTGGCAACCGCTGTGGCCGATGCTGTTCGTGACCATCGCCTGCGGCTCGATCTCCGGCTGGCATGCGCTGATCGGTTCGGTCGGCACAGCCCGCCAGTTGGAATATGAGACTGACGCCCTGCCGGTCGGCGGCGGCGCGATGTTCACCGAGAACACGCTGGCCCTGCTTTCGCTGGTAGCCGTTTCCATCGCGGGAGCGGGTGGCGGCGCAGGTCGTTTTGCGGCGGGTGTTGGTTCCCTGCTTTCGGTGATCTTTGGGGATGGCTTCAAATCCTTCGGTACGGCGCTTGGCTTCGGCGCGTTCATGGTCATCGTGTTGACCGTAACCCAGTTGGTCTTCCGCGTCATGCGCGTCACCTTGACGGAATGGGCCGGCGATGCCATCCCTGTCTTCCGCAACATGCACGTCTCGACCCTCTTCTCGATGTTCCTGACCCTGCTCCTGCTCCTGACCGGCACGTGGGTCTATCTATGGCAGTTGTTCGGCGCGGCGAATCAATTGATGGCGGCGCTCAGCCTGTTGATTGTCACCGTCTGGCTGAGATCGGAGAAGCGCAATCCATCCTTTGCCCTGTGGCCGATGCTCTTCATGTATCTGACCACGCTCGCGGCTACGATCATAACGGCGCGCAACCTGTTCGTCACCATCGTCCCGAAAGGCGGCGCGGCGGCGGGAGGCGCATGGGCAATGATCATCATTGCGGTGTTCCTGCTGATCGCGTCCCTGCTGATCGGCTGGGACGGCTTCCAAGCCTACCAGCGCTACGGCAAGGGTGGGGCGGCGGCCAAAAAAGCTACTGCAACCGGCGACGATTAGCTTTCGCGTTTGCACCTTAAAAACAGGAGGCCCGCGCATGCGAGCCTCCTTGTAAAATTACCGCTCAACTTTTGTAGTGCGACACATCGTCCCCGAATGGGGATTCATGGCGCCGATATTTGGCGCAATTCGCAATGCGACATCGCGAAGCGTGTCGCGTTACCGCTCGTCCGTTTCTCCGAGGGCCGTATTGCCCAGCGACTTGAAGGCTTCAAAGAACTGCGCCGCGTCACTCTGGCGGTCGGGAAGGGGCAGATGGAATTCAAACTGTGAATTCTGCCGACGCAAGCCAAAACGCCCGTAATGACTCGCCAATGCGGCGCACGGAGCGGAGAGACGCTCCACTTCCTGTCGGGCTAGATCAAGCAAACCCTTCGGGGCGAGAAGCGTCAGCCCGTTGTACTCACGGCGTTCCCAGCCGCGCCGCGTCAGGTCGCGGATCACTTGTCGGCCGGTCCAGAAGCGAGGGTCGGCCAGTTCCAGGTCAAAGCGGACGGGCGATTGCAATTGTCCGCGCAGGATGAGCGTGTCACGGCGTCCGAGCAGGTAAAGCCATCCCCACATCGGGAACAAGTCGCGCGGCTCAAAAACCAGCAGGATTGCCAACTGGCGGAAGGGCTTGCGAGTTTTGATGAGTGTCAGTTCGGCGACGGTAGAACCCAGCCATCGCAGGGTGGTACGCTCTGCCACTTTGGGCATCCCACCCTGCATCCAGCGCAAATAAGTATCGCCGCGCCGCAGGTTAAAAATCATGCCGAATGCAAATGAGCCAACGGCGAGAGCCATGATAGCCAGATAGATGGGATTAATGCCCATGCCAACCTCCACAAAAAGAATTGAAATATTGTAAGTAGGTCTTATAGATAAGTCAATTCCCAAAATTCAAAAAGGCGGTATTATTTTGGAAATGCAGATACAGCAAAATCGGTGGCATGAACGCTGGAAAATTGTCCGCGAATTTCTTTATGGCATGTTTGGCATGGAAGTGGCCGAGCATGCTCTTGAAATGCGTGCCAGTTTGGAGAGCCTGTTTATGTTGGCAACTGTCGGCGATATGATCGGCGTGCCGATCCTGCCGCCATATTACAGCCTTCGTCTTCTGCCTTTCCTTGTCCCAAACATCTCTGTTTGGAAACGACGTGTTCTGCGCGAGAAAGAATTTACCGATGAACACGATTATCACCTTCATGGTCTCTAATCCCAATATAGGAGTCAATGATGAACGAACAGCCCGAAAAGAAAAGTTTCCTGCAAAACTTCAAGGAGATTATCTATGGCATGGCGCAGCATGATATGAGCCGCTATGCCCTGCGCACGCGTGCCAGCATGGAGCATCTTTTCATTCTGATCACGATGGGCGACATGATCGGCGTCCCGATCCTGCCGCCATATTACAGCCTGCGCCTCCTGCCATACGTGGTGCCGCAGATTTCCACATGGAAGCGCCGCTTGTTGCGCGAAAAAGATGTCTCTGACGCGATGTTCTAAACCAAACAACGGAGCCAAATCATGAGTCTTAAGGATGTTTTTCTCAAAAATCCCGACCGACGCTACATCATGTTCGGCGGCAAGGGCGGACTGGGCAAGACCACTTTCTCAGCCGCAACAGCCTACTGGCTGGCCAAGCACGGCAAAAAAGTGCTTGTATTCTCGGTAGACCCACAAGCCAGTCTTTCCGATATTTTTAAACAGGATATATTCGGCAAGGGTCCGGTCAAGATCATGGAAAATTTGTGGGCGCAGGAAATCGACGCCGACAAACACATCAAGGCCTACCAGCAGGAAATCCGCCAGAAAATCCTGGATATGTACGGCTTTGACAAGGTTCCCGAAGAAGTGGATCAATATATCGAAGCCGCCTCGGCGGAACCAGCCATGGAAGAAAGCGCCATCTTTGACGCGGTGGTGGATATTGTCATTGGCGGCGATTACGATTACTACATCTACGACCTGGTCCCACTGGGGCACGCGCTCTATTACCTGAGCATGGCAAAGGTCTACGATGAGTGGATAAATAAGATCACCCACCTGCGCGAGGAAATGCGCGAGTACGAAGATATGGTCTCGCGCATGAAGCGTCAGAAGGAAACCGAGGAAGATAAAATCCTGAGTGAACTTCTGTACATTCGCAAGCGCATCAATGCCTCCTCGAGCATATTGACCGACCGCGAAAAGACGGCATTCTTCTTCGTGGTCATCCCGGAAGAGATGATCCTGCTGGATACAAAAAAAGCGGCGGGATTATTCGCCAAGTTTGATGTGCCGATAGCCGGGTACGTGGTCAACCGTGTAGTGCCGCGCGAATTACTTACGCAGAACATCCCGGATTACCTGAAGAATCGCATTCAGATGCAGGATACGCTTCTCAAGGCTATTGACGATACGCTTGGAGCGCAGGTAATTGCGCGCGTGCCGGAAATGGAACGGGATGTGACCGGCCTGCCAATGATCGAAAAACTGTCCGAAATTATGTTTGGGGACTAGGAGGCGATAATGACCACAAAATCTATTGAAGTCTCCATGAAGGCTTTTTTTGCCAACAACCCGAATGAGCGTTTCATCTTCTTCGGTGGCAAGGGTGGCGTGGGCAAGACCGCGCTGGCCGGAGCAACGGCCATCTGGCTGGCGAAACAAGGCAAACGCGTCATGTTGGCTTCCACCAACCCAGTCCACAGCCTGAGTGGCTTGCTCGGTCAAAACGTTTTTGGCCAGCCTACGGCTGTCAATGGCGTCCCCAATCTGTGGGCTTACGAAATTGACACCAAAGACACCATCGAACGATCCAAACAGGAAATCCGTGAGAAGGTGCAGTGGTTCCTGAAATTTGCGGATATTTCCACCAA
>DATBWP010000075.1:0-6634 GCA_036514735.1 Anaerolineales bacterium | reverse complement strand
CCAGAATGACAAACATGGAAAATTTGTTATTTCGAGTGAGGGCCGAAGGCCCGACCGAGGAATCCCTTTAGCGAAAGAGATTTCGATGGGATGTTCGAATCGAGATTTCGATGGGATGCTCAAAATAAAGGGATTCCTCGCTTTATTGGATCGCCTTAGGGTAAAGGCTTCTGTAGGCCGCTCGGAATGAAAATCGAAGCACTCCTCAGGATGCGCAGTAACGGTGCGGTTTTACTCGCCAGAACGCAGGTTCTAAAAAAGCCGACAATGTATAATCGTTCGATGAGCTCCAACCAGCCGCGCTTGGTTGACCCCATCCGCCGCACCGACGACAAGCTCGACCCCTCTCTGCGGCCGCGCAGCCTCAACGAATTGATCGGCCAGACGAATGTCAGGGAAAACCTGGCCATCCTGATCGCCGCCGCCCAACAGCGCGGCGAAGCGCTGGACCACGTCCTCTTTTATGGGCCCCCCGGCCTCGGCAAAACGACCCTGGCCCACATTCTAGCCAACGAGATGGGCGTGCATATTAAAGTCACCTCCGGCCCGGCCATCGAGCGCCAGGGTGACTTGGCCGCCATCCTCAGCAACATGAACCAAGGCGATGTCCTCTTTATTGACGAGATCCACCGCCTGGGCAAAGCCGTCGAAGAAGTGCTCTATCCGGCCATGGAGGATTTTTCGCTAGACATCGTCATCGGCAAAGGACCGGCGGCACGCGCCATTCGCCTGACCTTGCCGCATTTCACCGTGGTGGGCGCCACCACCCGCCTGGCGCTGCTCACCGCGCCTTTGCGCGCCCGCTTCGGCGCCACCTTCCGCCTGGATTATTACGACTCCGCCGCCATCCGCGCCATCCTGGAACGCGCCGCCAGCCACCTGGGCGTCGAGGCGGCTAATGGGGGTTTAGAGCTGATGGCCTTGCGTTCCCGCGGCACGCCGCGCGTGGCCTTACGCCTGCTGCGCCGCGTGCGCGATTTCGCCGAGGTGCGCGCTCAGGGTGTGATTACGGAAGATGTAGCCCGCGAAGCGTTGGACCTGTTGGAGGTGGACCAGCTTGGATTAGACGAACTCGACCGGCGCGTGCTGCGCTCCATCATCGAGAAATTTGGCGGTGGCCCAGTGGGCTTGAACACCATCGCCGCTTCGGTGAGCGAAGAGGCCGACACCATCATGGACGTGGTAGAACCCTATCTCATGCAATTAGGTTTCCTGGAGCGCCGCTCCCAGGGCCGCCTGGCCACCGCGCAAGCCTGCGCCCATTTGGGCTTGCCTTACAACCAGCCGCCCACTTTGTTCTAAGATGACTGACCTGGGCCGCGTCCTGATTGTCCTGGGCGTCGTGCTGCTGGTGGCTGGCGGCTTGATCCTGCTGCCGCGGCTGGGCCTTTCCCTGGGTCGCTTGCCCGGCGACCTGCGTTTTGAGACAGGCCAGTTCACCTGCCTTATCCCCATTGCCACCAGCATCCTCCTCTCCCTGCTCTTGACCTTGGGCCTGAACTTGCTGGGGCGTTTCTTTGACCGCTAATTTTCCTCGATTTGAAAACCTCCGATTTTGATTACCATCTTCCGCCCGGGCAAATTGCCCAGGAACCGGCGGAACCACGCGATGCCTCGCGCTTGCTGGTCCTGGATCGCCGCTCAGGCACGCGCCGTCACGCCATCTTTAACCAACTGCCCGATCTACTCCATCCCGGCGATCTGCTGGTGGTTAACCGCAGCCGAGTGATCCTCGCCCGCCTGGCAGCGCGCAAGGTTCCCGGAGGCGGTAAGGCAGAGGTCCTGCTGTTGGAAAAGGTCCACGCGGTGCAATGGAAAGCGCTGGTCGGCGGCAAAGGCCTCAACCCGGGCAAGCAGTTGGAGCTGGAAAACGGCACTCAGGCGACCATCGAGCAAGACTTGGGCGGCGCGCAGCGGCTTCTTACTTTCCAAAAACCCATTGATGCTGACTTGGCGCGCTTGGGAGCGGTGCCTCTCCCGCCTTACATTCACACGCGGTTAGCTGACCCGGAGCGTTACCAAACCGTGTATGCCCGCGAGCCGGGCTCGGCTGCCGCGCCGACTGCCGGCCTGCATTTCACCCCAGAGCTGATTGCCAGGATAAAAGCCAGGGGCGTCCGCTTTGCGGAACTGGCTTTGCACATTGGCCTGGATACCTTTGCTCCCGTTACGGAAGCGGACCCTCGCCGGCATGCCATTCACACGGAATGGGGCCGGATGCCGGAGCAGGCGGCCCAGCTGGTGAATGAGACCCGCGCCCAAGGCGGACGCGTGATCGCGGTGGGCACCACGGCAGTGCGCTTGTTGGAAAGCGCCGCGGCCAACGCAACCCAGGGGATCGTAAAGGCTTTTGAAGGCCGCACACATCTTTTTATCCTGCCGGGCTATAAATTCAAGGTCGTAGATGCCCTGCTGACCAATTTCCATTTGCCCCGTTCCACGTTATTGATGCTGGTCAGCGCTTTTGCCGGGCGCGAACTTATCCTGGATACGTACCGCGCCGCAATAGCCGACGGGTATCGGTTCTATTCTTTCGGTGATGCCATGTTTATCGTTTAGCGGCTGGGAAACGCGCCGGTCTTGAATACCGTCAATAGCGCCATAATTACTTCAGGATCGAATTGGGTCCCTTTGCAGCGCTTAAGCTCTATGATGGCTTCCTCGTGGCTGCGTGCCTTGCGATACACACGTTCGTCGGTCATGGCCACATAAGCATCGGCCACGCTGATGATCCGGGCCACTTTGGGAATGTCCTGGCCGCGTAAACCGTCCGGGTAGCCTTTGCCGTCGAAACGTTCCTGGTGAGCGCGGATAATGGGGGCGACGCCGGAGAGGGACTTCACCCCTTCCACGATACGGGCTCCGATTTCAGGGTGGCCGCGCATGATCTTCACTTCACGCTCTTCCAGAGAGCCCGGTTTTCGCAAGATTTCGTCCGGCACGCCGATCTTGCCGATGTCGTGCAGCAGGGCGCCCCAACGCAGATCCACCAGTTCTTCCAATGAGCAGCCCATCGTTTCGCCGATCTTCACGGCCAGTTCTGCCAGGCGCTGGCTGTGCCCGCTGGTATAGCTATCGCGCACATCGATGGCGCTGGCCAGCGCACTAACGGTCTGCACATAGGCTTCTTGCGCCTCTTCAAACAGGCGCGCATTCTCCAGGGCGATACCCGCGTGGATGGCGAAGGTCGACACCAGTTGGGCGTCTGCCTGGCTGAACTGTTTGGGACGAAAACCGTCCACGGTGAGCACGCCAATGGATTCGCCGCGTACGATCAGGGGGGCGCCGATCCACGATTTGATCGATTCAGACAGGGACAGTTGCACCCAGTCCGGATGGTTGCTGATGTCTTCGTAGATCATGGTGCGATGCTGGTAAAGCAAGGGGTGAGCTACCTTATCTGTTTCGATCGGGATTTCGAAGCCGATAATATTGGTGTTCAGTTCCCCGGCTATGGCGCGCACGCTCAGGTTGTCACCCTTGATGATCTGGATCGATGCGCTGTCGAACGGCACCACTCGCTTTAGCTGGTCGAGGATCAAATCGAGCACATGCGAACTGTCGATGGCGCTGCCTAAAATCGCGCCCACCTCTCGCAGCGTTTCGGCTTGCTCTCGCTGCACTCGTTCCGATTCGAACAGGCGCAGCTTTTCGATGGCCGTTCCCATCTGACCGGCGATGGTGTTCAGCAGCCGCAGGTCTTTGTCTGAGAAGGCATCCAGCTGGGTGCTTTCCGCATTGATTACCCCCAAGACGCTATTGTTGTTTCCGTGGATCGGGACACACAGTTCGGAGCGAATATTGGGGCTGACGTTCAGATAACGCGGCTCTTTGCGCACGTCCGGCACCCGCCAGGGCTGCCCTGTGGAAGCCACGTGGCCGCAGACGCCCTCCGAAAGCATTACACCCCGCTTTGCGGCTTCCTCGCTGATCCCGCGGTAATTGCGATTGACCAGCAAGGCCTGGGAATCTGCAGACATCATCATGAACCCGAATTCGTCGGGATATAGGCTGTCGCCGATGATCTCGGTGGCCCGTTCCAGCAGCTCATCTTCGCTTCTGGCGTTGACCGCGGCGTGGGTGATGGCGTGGAACAAGGTAAGTTCCTGCAACTGCCTGCGCGTCGAATCGAACAGATTGATGCCTTCCAGGGCTATCGAAATCTGGTCGCACAGGGTACTTAAAGCCTCCACCTCGTATTCATCGAACGCATTCATTTCGTTGCTTTCGATGTTCAATACGGCGACCACCCGTTTATAGATCTTGATCGGGATGATCAGTTCGGCATTGATCGTCTCGTGGCCTGGCACCATTTTATATTCTGGGCGTTCGTGGATATTGTTGGCCACCACGACCTGGCTGGTACGGACGGCGACATCCAGGAGGCCTTCGCCGAACTTCTGGCGGTAGCCGGTTTCAGCAATCAGGCTCTCAAAGCTGCCGCTTACCGCGGCCACCACGTATTCCCGGCTGGCTTCGTCAACAAGCGATATGTCGGTGGAGCTGTAATCCATCTCCTTGTTCAAGGTTTCTACGACGATCTTGAATAATTTATCGCGGTCCAAGACCCCGCTCATTTCACCGGTAAGTTTGTTCAAGATGCTGAGCTGTTTGGTGCGGCGGCGCTCGGAGACGGCATTGCGCAGCCGCTCAATGCCACTGGCTAGCTGCCCGGCCAGCGTCAGCAACAGCTGCTCGTCCATTGCGCTGAAATGATTAGGTTTGGTGCTTTCGGCATTGATAACGCCGATCACCCGTTCGCCGATCTTCATTGGCACGCACAATTCGGATTGGGTGTCCACGTCGTAGTCCAAATAGTTTTTCACTTGGCGAGTGTTGCCTACCCGCAGCGGGATGCCTCTGGCTGCCACCTGCCCGGTGATGCCTTTGCCCATCGGAATGGTGAGGGCCTTGAGCGGTTTGTCGACCTGGTAGGAGGGATGCACCCTGAGCTGGTTGGTGATTTTTTCCACCAGCAACACTCCCAGGTTGTCCGGATATAAATTGTCTCGAATTAATTGGGTAGCGCGGTCAATAAGCTCATCTTCGCTGGTGGATTCATTGCTCGCGGTTGCGACTTGGTTGAGGATGCTCAATTCTTGAACTTGGCGATGGGCGGCTTCAAACAACCTGGCATTTTCAATCGCCACGGCAGCCTGGTGGCACAGGGTTTGCGCCAGGTAGATCTCGCGGTCGCTGAAGGTGCGCGGCCCGCGCGTTTCCTGCAACTCCACCAGGCCCAGTGTCTTGTTCTGGGCCACCAGGGGCAGCAAGAGCAGGGTCGAGATCTTAGCTTTCCTAAAGGCGGCCTTCTCTTTTTCGGTGATCCCGATCTGGGCCACGTGTTTTTGCATGGGCCGCGATTTTTCTATTACCTGGGTGAACCCCACGTTTTCCGACAGGGATCTGATCTTGAAGTTTTTTGGCAGCTGGACTACCTTGGGGTTGGCGTATTGGGTATGGACTTGGACCCCGCCCGGGTTCGGACGCCAATCAGCCAGGATGCAGATGGGCACTTTCAACAGGCTGGTGAGTTGCTGGGCAATGACCTGCAACACCTTGTCAACGTCCAGGCTTGAAGCGATGCTGGCGCCGGCGATTGCCAAGGCGGCCAGATCCTCAGTGTGATCGTATTCGGGCTCCGGGGTAGGTTGGTTCGGCTGGCCGTTCATCGAACGCCCGTTGGTTCGTAAACTGTTTTCTTCAGTATAGGTCTCACGCAGCATCGGCTATTGTAGGCATCCTCGCGACTTGTGACTTGAAATTTACGCCTGCACCTCGTTCACCTTAAGAACGCGTGAGGGCAAACAATGCTTACCCTCACCCTAAGGATAATTGCCGACCCCATTGGGGGTCATATAAAGCTGTTTTTCAGCTTGCGGACAGTTGGCTTGTTTTACGCAACCGTAGCGCTGGGCTGGATTAACCCGCTCAAATGGCGGATGAACTGGTCCAGATCCATGGCCTGGATGGAGCTAACAGCTTGCTTTTCTTCATCGTTCAACTGGAAGGCGCTGAGCCGTTCTTGCACATGCCCGTTGAGGATAGCAGCCTGGAATTCGTTATCCAGTAAGGCCTGGGTGGCGATTGCATTCAATTTAAGCTTAGACATCGTAATCTCCTTATGTTAACAAGCGGTTGTTTTTGTGGAAAAGCATCAACTAATGGTCAGTGCCGATACCGCCACCGATGGGGTAGTCACATTGCGGGCCGGTGCCGATCCCGCCACCTATGGGGTAATCACACTCGGGACCGGTGCCTATGCCACCACCAATGGGGTAATCACATTGCGGGCCGGTACCGATGCCACCGCCTATGGGGTAGTTTGCCTGAATCTTAGACATTTCGTCCTCCAAAAACTGGTTAGTTTAGTGGGCGCATCTTAATTGATGCCTTATGAACGTAGCTATGAGCAAGGTTTATGCCTATAGACGAAAAAGGCTGCCCGTTTTGCTGGCAGCCGTGTGAGCGTCAATGCAAGGAAAAACGTTGTTTTTTTACATGGCACCCTCCTAGGCCTTTACCGCCAACTGATTGTAATACGCTTCGAGCTCGGGTAGGGGCTCGGCATTAAGCTCCTTACGGAGCAAGGCGCGGTAATCTTTAAAGTGCACAATGGCTGCCGAGGGTGCCC
>DATBWP010000074.1:0-3887 GCA_036514735.1 Anaerolineales bacterium | reverse complement strand
GGAAATTGATCGACGAAAGGACCGCGATAGCCGCCCAGGAACAAGGTAGCAAAGATGGCGCTCACCGCGGCCATCTTGATGTACTCACCCATAAAGAACAGAGCAAACTTCATGCCCGAGTATTCCGTGTGATACCCGGCGGTAAGTTCCTGTTCCGCTTCGGGCATATCAAAAGGAGCCCGATTCACCTCAGCCAGCGCCGCGATGTAAAAAATAATAGCGCCGAGGGGCTGGAATAGGATGTACCAGGCGCCCCGCTGCGCGTTTACGATGTCGGCCAGGCTCATCGAGCCAGCCAGCATGATCGGCCCTACAAAGGCCAGGCCGAGCGCCAGTTCGTAGCTCACCATCTGGGCCGAAGAACGCAGCCCGCCCATCATGGAATATTTATTGTTCGAAGACCAGCCCGCCAGCACGATCCCGTATACCGAAATCGAGGCCACCGACAAGATGTAGAGAATAGCCACGTTCGGATCGGCGATGCCCAGGGAAATGGTGCGGCCAAATAAGTCAATGCTGCTGCCCCAGGGCACTACCGCCGTGATGATCAACGCGGGGACCACAGTGAGGATGGGCGCCAGGATAAAGATGGCTTTGTAAGCCTTGGCGGGGATCAATTCTTCCTTGAAGATCAGCTTAATGCCATCTGCCAGAGGTTGCAGCAAACCCCAGGGCCCCACCCGATTAGGTCCGATGCGCACTTGGATACGGGCAGCCAATTTGCGTTCGTACAGAGTGGTGTAAGCAAAGCCGGTCACCAGGATGGCGATGAGAAGGATACTTTTTGTCACCCATTCCCCGACCAGCCAGAGGTCCACTCTAAGCCTCCACCTTAACGGGAGCCGGCCCACTGATAGGGATGCCAACGCTGCGCGGGATGAGCACCACGCCCTTGGGCAGGCTGTTGTCAATGTGCGTGGTCACCGTGGACTGCGTGCCATTGAGGGTTAATTTAGCCGCCTTGCCCGGCTCCACGCCCAGTTGCTCAGCATCCTCGGGGTTAAGGATCAACTGGGGCGCCTGTAAACGGGCGTTCAAGAGCTGGGAGGGAACCACAGTATTGCCGCGGTCATACAGGCGGCTAATGGGCACGGCCAGCAAACCTTCTTGTGCGGCGCGATCCAGCGCGGGGGTAAAAGTCAGTGCGGGGCTTTGGCCGCGCTCGGCCGCGTTGCCCAATTGCACGCCCAGACCTTGAGTATTGTCATAGGTAGTGCCGCCATAATACATGTCTGCGCGGCCAACGATCGGCCACTGCTCCGTAACCTCCGCCAATTTGCCGTAATCCAGATCCTTATACGCCTCGGTGGCGGCAGCCAACTGCTTGAAGACCAGCGAAGCCAGGTTGTCTTCCAGGTCCAAGCCCAATGCAGCGGCCAACTGGGCGGTGATGGCAAAATCAGCGCGAGCCTCGCCGGGGGCAGGCACGGCCGGGTAGTAACGCTGCACGCGGCGCTCACCGGATGTGCTACTGCCATCTCGTTCGGTGAAAGCCTGAGCGGGCAATACGAGGTCTGCCGCCTGCGCCGTCTTGGTGAGAGCCAGTTCCTGCACGATGACGAATTGAGCCCCATCCACCGCGCTAGCCAATTGAGGATCGTCGCCCGCCGGGTCGGCGCCGATAACATAGAGGACACTGGCTTCCTTCATTTTCTCCGCCATAGCATCGCTGGGGCGCAGACCCTGATCCCATGCGCCTTGGGCGTTGCCTTTATCCCACACGGCCACCAAGCCATTGTTCGCCCGACCCACGTGGCCGGTAGCGATCAACAGGTTGGCCGCGGCGTTAGCCAGCGCCTGGGAAGCAGCCAGGTCGCTTCCCTCGCTGCCATAAAATACGATCAGGTTCTCAGCTTGCGAAAGTTCCTGTGCGGCTACTTTCAACTCGTCGCCGCGCAGTAATTTCTTCACTGCCTCCGGCTGGTCCGGCCGCTTGGGAGAGAAGCTGTCCAGCATAGCCTGCAGCAAGGCAGCCTCTTCACCATAACCATAACGCAGCTGGTACTTGGCAGAACGGTCCAGTTTAGTGCGCCGCGGGTTGGCCACGACCAGCGTAGCGCCGCGCTCGCTGGCCTGTTTGACCCGCAGCCACCACAGGGGGGCTTCCTCTTCCAGGTCACTGGCGATCACCAGAATGGCGGATCCAGCGCCCAACTCACCCAAATTGCTGCCGGCGGCCAAGCCCACCTGAGCCACCAGGTCTCCGCCGGACATGTGGCTATAAAGGAAGGCCGGGCCGTTGGTCTTGCTGCTGAGTTGTTTGATCTGGAAATAATCTTCGTTGCTTAACCGACCACCGGCCACGGTCACCAATTTGCTGCCCGCCTTCTTAACTTTGTCGGCCGCAGCCGCCAGGGCTTCGTCCCAAGATACCGGTGTGAGCTGGCCATTCTTGCGCAACATCGGCTGGGTGATGCGGTTCTTGGCTTCCGTGTAGTGATAGGCAAAGCGGCCTTTGTCGCAGATCCAGATTTCGTTAACCATCTCGTTCTGGCGCGGCATAACCCGCTTAACCATTTGGCGGCCGCCGGCCTTGGCTTCGCGCCGGGTATTGAGCGTGGTATTGCAGTTCACCGCGCAATGGGTGCAGATGGACGCCACCGGTTTTAGTTCCCAGGGCCGCGCTTCAAAACGGAAATCCGCGGTGGTCAAGGCGCCTACCGGGCAGATATCGGTAGTGTTCCCGGACCAATAAGAATCGAAGCCGGGTTCAGAGAAGGTGACGATCTCCAGGGCTCGGCCGCGTTGGGAGAAACCGATCACGGGGTCATCCACCAATTCGGCCTGGAACCGCGTGCAGCGCGCACACTGGATGCAGCGCTCGCGGTCCAGGAAGATCAGATTGCCGAGGGGTACATGTTTGGCGAGATGCTTCTTTTCGTCGTAGATGTAGCGGCTGCGCCCCGGGCCATACTTGAGGGTTAGATTTTGCAGCGGGCACTCGCCGCCTTTGTCGCAAATGGGGCAGTCCAAGGGGTGCGAGGTGAGCAGGAATTCAAGCACTTCATCGCGCGCCGCTTTCACCTTGTCGGTGTAGCCGCGCACCACCATGCCTTCTGCCACCGTCAGGGTGCAGCCCGTTTCCAACTTGGACCCAAATTGGATCTTGGGGGTGCCGTCTTCCGCCAGCACAGGTTGGCCGGTGGCTCGGTCGATCACCGGCCGGCCAATCTCCACCAAGCACATGCGGCACATGCCCACCGGTTCCATCTTGGGGTGGTGGCAAAATACGGGGATATCGATGCCGGCCTGCTTGGCGGCGTCCACTACCAGCGTGCCTGGCTTCGCCTGCACCTGGCGCTCATCAATGGTCAGCGTAATCAGCTGCTCAGCAGCCTGAGTAGCAATCGCTTCGCTCATCAGGCGTTCACCTTGGCTGCCAGGTCAAGCGGCGCGGGCTGGGTCTTGGCTTCAAAATCGCTGCGAAAACGCTCAATGCTGGAGGTGACGGCTTCGGTGGAAAAGTCGCCCAAAGCGCACAGGCATTTGCCCTTGATGCTGGTAGCCACCTCGTTCAACAAGATCACATCATTCCAATTCGCCCCGCCGCGATGAATGCGTTCGGTCAGGTGGCGCATCCAGTAGGTGCCTTCCCGGCACGGCGTGCATTTACCGCACGACTCATGCTGGAAGAAATGCATGGTCTTGTTGACCAGCCAATCCATGCTGACCGACTCGTCAATGACAATCACCGAAGCGGAACCGAGCATGGCGCCGACACTGGGCACGCTCTCGTAATCCATAGGCGTGTCCAGCGCCTTATCATCTGCCACGATCAGCGAGGAAGAAGCGCCGGCCGGCATGATCGCCTTGATCTTGCGCCCGCCGGGGATGCCGCCTCCATGGGTATAGATCAATTCACGGAAGGTGGTGCCCAGGGGTAATTC
>DATBWP010000073.1:0-5424 GCA_036514735.1 Anaerolineales bacterium | reverse complement strand
CGTTGCGGCAGCTGCCGCGCAATTACGCGCAGCAACGCGTTGAGCAAGAGGCCCAGAGCCAGCAAAAGGAAGATCATCTCAGGGATCCAATACCAGGGTTGTTGGGCCAGGGAACCGGCGACCTTGTAATAGGAGATCTGCACGAGGCAGGCCAGGAAAAACGGAAGCAAGCCCAGGCCGCGGGCCGCGGCACCCAACGCTTTGCGCTCGACCCACAGCAGCGCCCCGGCCAATGCGGACAAAACTGCGCCGAGACCCAGCAGTGTGACACGCCGAGCGCTGATGGAAACAGCGAGGCCAAAGATGGTGAGCAGCCATTCGGCCACTGTGTACAACGGCGCGGTGACCAACGACCAGGGACCCAATTCAGGGTCATCAGTGAAAAACTGGCCGGCGAAGTCGACCAAATCGCGCACCGGGAAACCATATACGGTATTGCGCAGAGTCCCCCACCACAACTTGACCTGTCCGCTGATCGGCATTGCGATGCCAAAGGCAAGCCAAGACCAGCCGAGGTAGAGAAGCAAGAGCAAGGCCAGGGGGCCAAACAATGCGGCGGCGACAGAAATCCGCCAAGGCCAAGCCGAGCGGCTTGTGCGTTTCCTGGCAGGCTGCCACAGGCGCAGCAGCAACCACAAGCCACCAAAGCCCACAAGGAAGGCAGAGTCCAGGCGCGCGAAGATGGCCAGGCTGCCCAATAGGCTGAGCACCGCCAAGCGGAGCAAAGTCTGTCGGTTGTCCGCTCCCGGAGAAAATTCAACCAGGAAAAGCCAGAACAGCAAGATGCAAAAGGCGCTCAGCCCAGCCTCTACCCCGGTATGCAGCGTCAGGTTATGCAGTCGCGGCAACACAATCCACAGCAAGCCGACGAATCCGGCCACCCACATAGAGGTGTAGCGCCGCAGGAGGCGGAACAGCAGGATGGCGGTGCCTGCGCTCAACAGCGCCGAGAGCACGAGCAGCAGCCGCAGGGGCAGCAACCGATCGACCTGGGCAAAGAGAAAGAGGGGCGTGATGAGCAAGAGCCAGAGGGGATGAAAGCCGTTAGCGGGATTCAAACCATCGAAGGTGAATCCGAGGCCGCTGGCCAAATTACGTGCCACCTGGAAATAATAAAAACCATCGTCTGAGCTGTACCAATCCAGGATGGTGTTGGGATTGCCTAAAGCAAGGTAGAGGCTAGGCAGCAAGCTCAGTAAGATGAAAAAAATCTCGAATCGAAACTCTCGCAATCGCGGACGCTTTGCTGGCATAGCGAAAGTATAAACGAAGCGAATTACCAACTTGCCAGCCCTGCGAACTGGATTTACACTGCACCCTTCCCCGATGAAAAAACTGAACGCAGCGCTAGTCTACCTGTTGGCCATGTTCACCATGGGGTTGACCACCAAATTAGTGTTCACCACGCATATCATTTATCGCGTACAGGTGGTGGGCATGGACGCGCTACAACTGGTGCTGGCCGGCACCGCGCTGGAGGTGGCCGTCTTCCTCTTCGAGATCCCCACCGGCATCGTGGCGGATATCTACAGTCGCCGCCTCTCGACCCTGCTCGGTTTTTTCATCACCGGGCTCGCCATCATCATTGAAGGTATCGCCCCGCTGTTTGTCTTCGTTGCCGTTTCGCAAGCCCTATTGGGCTTCGGCCACACGTTCATCAGCGGCGCTTTCTCCGCCTGGATCACCGACGAAGTCGGGGCCACCAGGGTCGGCGCCCTGTTCCTGCGCGGGCGCCAACTGACCCTGCTGGGCAGCCTGGCCGGCATTCCGCTCAGCGTGTTATTTGCCAGTTCGTCGCTGGCCTTGCCTTTCCTGATCGGCGGGCTCATCCGGGTGGCGCTCGGCCTTTTTCTCATGCTCTTCATGCCCGAAACCGGGTTCGTCCCCACGCCAAAGGAAGAGCGCAGCAGCTGGCGAACGATCTTCAAGACCTTCGGGGAGGGAGTTGCCCTGGTACGGCGTAGCTCACTGCTGCTCACCTTTTCGCTGATCGCTTTATTCGTGGGTCTATACAGCGAAGCTTGGGACCGCCTGGCCCAGGCTCATCTACTGGAGACCTTCACCTTTCCCTCCATTGGCGGGTGGGAATTGGACCCGATCACCTGGTTTGGCCTGCTGAACGCGGCTTTCATCCTTTTCAGCCTGGCCTCGAACGAAATTGCCAAGCGAACGGTGGACACCACCCGAAGCCAGCGTTTGTTACGTGCCTTGGAAAGCATCTATGCCACCATGACCCTGGCCATCCTTATTTTTGCGCTCTCCGGCTCCTTCTACTTGAGCATCGCCATGATGGTCCTGTTCGACGCGGTGCGCAGCGTCAGCTTTCCGCTGACGGAAGCCTGGCTAAACCAGCAGATCTCTTCGAAGGTGCGGGCTACTGTGCTCTCCATGGCCGGCCAGTTGGACGCTTTCGGCGAGATCGCCGCCGGCCCGGCGCTGGGCGCGGTAGGACGTTGGTTCTCCATGCAGACCGCGCTGATCCTCTCGGCGCTGATCCTTTCTCCGGCAGCGCCGCTTTACAGGCGCATCCGCGGGTTGAGCGCGAAAGAGGACTAAGTACAAAACAGGTTCCAACCTGGTTTTTGGATCGCGGAACTAACTTATGCGGAAGACCAGATTAGATGGATTTCTCGCTTTCTTGATTCTCGGTCGGATACAGGCTCAAATACACCGCTCGAAATGACAAATAAGTAAAAAGGGGACGGCCTGCGCCGTCCTCTTTTATGCTTACTGCCTACTGTCTACTGTTTACTGCGGTACATACCAGCGTGCCCGCCAATTGCCGGAGCCGGGTTCTGGCTCAAAGAAATCCGCATTGGTATGCACCATATGGATGAAGAGCTTGCCCGGTTTGAGTGGGAAGGGGTTGCCATCCGCGTAAACAAAGCGGATGGGGCGCGTGCGTCCGGTTTCTTGCTCGTAAGGTCCATTGATGGTGCTCCAGAACATATCGCAAACCAGTCCATCGCGCAGTAGCTTGGCCCGCCCGATGGTCGATTCCATGTTCACGTCAAAGATAGTGCCCGCATCATTTAGTTGCTCGTGCTCTGTAAAGAAAACGATCACGTTCTCAAAGTACAGGGGTTGGCCGGTCAGCGCTTCGGTGCTGACTTCCTGGGTCTCCGGATCCAGATAGGTGTTCTGGTGCCGCAGGTAAGCTCCGGTTGCCTCGTCATAGCTCCAGTAGGTCTGGTTGTTGATGTTGTAGAACATGGTCAACGACTGGGCTGGTGCGCAGCTTTCCGGCGGATTGGGATCGAACAAGTTGCCGGTCAGGTTAGGCGGGCCATAGATGCCCACATTATTGGCGGCAATTTCCTTCAGTTTGCCGACATCCAAGCCGGCCGCGCCGATGTCGCCCGGGTCGGAGGTTTGCGCCAGGGCGCATATCTGCATCTGGGCCAACACTTCGGGGTCGGCGCCAGCGATCACCGTGCAGCCTTCAAAGAACTGGCGAATCACCTCGTATACGATACGGCCGGAGCGCACGCCCTCGATGCGGATCGAATGGCTTAAGCCAGCGTCGACAAAGTCGACCGCGTTGACATCTTCAGGAAGCGTAAAGCCGTCGGTGAGGCCGATGAACGGGTCGGCATCGCTGTCCACATCCTCAGCGCCGAGATTCTGGCTCACGAAATTAAAGGTGCTTAGGCCGGGCGGCAGGATAAATCTGACTTGGTACCGGAAACCGAACTCGGGTTCGACCACGAAGTAATATTTGCCCGCACCGTCTGTGGTTGTCGTGGCAATGACCTCGCTGTTTAAGATCAGCTCCACCTGTACAGTGGGGACTCCGGGCTCGCCCTCATCCTGCACCGCGTTGCCGTTGGTGTCGTACCAGACAAAGTCACTGATCAGATATTCGCCTTCTTCAAGGGTGGGTGCGCCTTCGCCTTGTTGGTCACCCAACGCTGCGGCCAAGTCTTGTTCCGGATAGCACCCGTAATAGAGGACGTACAGTCGCGTATCGCCTTGGCCGATCCACCATTCGGTGACCCAGGCTGCCCATTGCAAACCGGTGGGCGGGCGGGTGGCCTGCGGCGGGAATTGCGAAATGGATATGCCCACCACCCCCCAATTAGCCGCTTCGGGGTCGCACAGCGGCTGGCCGGTCAGTGGGTTATAGCCAGTTGGAAATTCATCGGGACCGAGTGGCCCAACCTCGACTTCTTCGGCGACCAGGCCGACATCCAGCGATTGGGCGCCACCCTCCGCCAGACTGAATTCAGCCGTTTCACCAGAGACCGGGTCTGCGTCGCTGTCAAGCGCATCATCGGAACCCTGATCCTGGAGCGTAAATGTAAAGCCAGCCGGAAGCGCGAAGGCTATGGAATAATCCTCTCCGACCGGCTGATCCTCAAAAACATAAAGGCCATCGGCGTCCGTGGTCGTGTTATCGACCTCATTACCGTCGGCATCCCGCAAGGAAACGGCAACCCCGGCCACGCCGGGTTCCCCGGCATTCTGGATGCCGTCGCTGTTCAGGTCTTGCCACACGAAGTCGCCAATGCTTGCGGCGGAAGTGGGTTCAGCCGAGCTATCAGGTTCTTCTTCTAAAGAAGAGTTTTGCACCAAGCCGGCATCCACATGTTCAACAACAGTGGTTAGCGAGTAAGCTGTGGTTAGACCCGTGGACGGATCAGCATCACTGTCCAGGTCATCATCGCTGCCCTGATCTTGCAGGGTAAAGTCAAATCCCGCAGGCAGATTAAAACTAACGTAGTACGTGCCGGAAGTAGCGCCTTGCTGAACGAGCTGGTACTTGCCAGCCGCGTCGGTGGTGGTGGAAGCGACGGCATTATCGTCGGCGCTATTAAATAGGGTTACATCGACGTCAGAAACCCCTGGTTCACCGCCATCCTGGATGCCGTTGCCATTTTCATCCAGCCAGACGAAATTGCCTGCGCCTATACAGCCTGCCAAAAAAAAGACACATAGACTTAATGCCAAAAACGTCTTGGAAACCAAATTTTTTGAACCGATCATGACCACCTTATTTAGCGAATTGTAATATTCTATCATTTTTTCCGTGAAGCTTGGAGTAGTGCCGGGGTACGGGTCCCTCAGGAAGAGTAAAGCGACCAGGCGGTATAATCGCCTATCGGAGCTTTCATGGCAACAGACCACTTCAAAACTCGCCAAACACTGCGGGTGGGCAATACACAGTATGCTTATTACAGTTTGCGTAAATTGGAGGCAGGCGGGCTTACCAAGCTGGAGCGCCTGCCCTTCTCCATCCGCATCCTGTTGGAATCCTTGTTACGTAATTGCAACAATGTAGATGTCTTCGAGCAAGATGTGCGCAACCTGGCTGCCTGGCAGCCAAATTCCGCGAAGCGCACCCCCATCCCTTTCAAGCCTGGCCGAGTGCTGCTGCAAGATTTCACCGGCGTGCCCGCCATTGTGGACCTGGCCGCCATGCGC
>DATBWP010000072.1:0-3034 GCA_036514735.1 Anaerolineales bacterium | reverse complement strand
TCTTCAGTTTTGCGCCCATGGATGCGGACATTATCGAAGACGCACAAGATGATCGCTCGCAGGCCGTGGACCCGCTTCCCGTTCAGGCAACTCAAGAGCAGAACGAGAACAGCGAAAAAGAAAAAGGCGGCGAGAACCCGGAAAACACCCCAGAGCCTTCGTTGACCAACACCCCTGAACCCACCGAGACTAAAACCCCTGTACCCACCGAGACCAACACCCCTGTACCCACTGAGACCAACACTCCTGTACCCACCGAAACTAACACTCCTGTCCCGTCCTCAACCAATACCCCTAAGCCGAAAGCAACGAATACCCCGGAACCTACGGAAACCAAGACCCCTAAACCGAAGGAATCTGAAACCCCAGGAAACAAACCTCCAAACCCTGGGAAACCTCCAAAGAACTAAGCTCTCAGCGGCATCTTTCGAGCTAGAAAAAACGGCGATGGCAACATCGCCGTTTTTATGTTTCTAGCAATAATTTAACTATGGATGGTTTCTTAGTTTCAGCTATCCACGCTATTTGGAAATTTCGTTTACCTTTTCTTCAAGAATCTGTAAGAAGGCCTTTACGATCTTAGGATCGAAGACCTGGCCGCTCTCGGCGCGCATGATATCCAGGGCGTCCGTGAACAGCATGGCTTTACGATAGGGGCGATCTGTGGTCAGGGCATCCCACACATCCGCAACTGTAAATATCCGCGCCAACAGAGGAATTTCCTCGCCCTTTAACCCTCGGGGGTAACCCTTGCCGTCCCAACGCTCGTGATGCCCATAGGGCACATCCATGGCCGGTTTCAAGAAATCGATCTGCTCCATGAACAGTTTGGCATAAACGGGATGCTGCCTCATGAGCTCCCATTGTTTTTTATCTAACTTGCCTTTCTTGAGCAGGATCTTATCGGGAATGGCGATCTTGCCGATATCGTGCAGCAAAGCGCCGCGATAGAGGTTCTGCATGTCTTCAGCATTGAGTTTCAGTTTCTTACCCAGCCGCATGGCCAATTCCGCCACGCGCCGGCTATGCCCTTCCGTTTCATGGTCTCTCAAGTCCAAGGCACGCGCCCAACCCTCAATGGTCTTGTCGTAGGTATCCAGCAGATCCTGCTGGGATTTGCTGAGGTTTTCCACCATAGTATTAAAGGAGTCGGCCAGCACGCCCACTTCGTCCCGCCTCTGCCCGGCCACCCTGACGCGCAGGTCGCCATGCGAGATTTTTACCGCAGCTTCTTTCAATTCGCGGATAGGCCGGGTGATGCGGCCGGCTACTATAGAACCCACACCAATGACCAGGAAGAGAACAAAGCCCATCAAACACAAGGTGTTGTTTCGGGTGATCTCGCCGGTTTGCACCAGAAAGTCGGTGGCCAACGCCACCCCCATCAGGCCAACGTCTTCGCCTTCTCTCACTGCGAAGGGCGAGAGGATTTCGCTATAGGTCTCTCCTGCCGATACCAACGAACGTTGGTAGCTGCCTTCTGACTGCCGCGCCACGATCAGCGCAGCTTGTTGGGGATCTATGGCTGTGCTGTCCAGCAACGTGGAGGTCAACGGAACCCCATCCAAGGTGTAAAAAGTGAGATGGCCGAGGGTCTCCTGTTGCAGCAGCTTGACCAGGTTTTCTGTCTGCATACCCACCATGGCCACCCCCACCAGTTGGCCCTCGCCGTTCACCACCGGCCCGGCAACGAACAAGTAGTCTCCCAGCGCGGTGCTCACGAAGCCGCTGGTCTTGTCCCCCTGTTCATCCACCTCGCCGCGCAGCACCTGCTGAATAAAGCCGACGCTTCTATACGGATCGCTCGGGGTCAGCTGCTCATAAGTCCGTGTCCCTTCGTCCAGGTTCAGCGAAAGCAGGGAGTTGCCTGCGTCGTCTAAGAATACGAAGGCTTCCAATTCGGCATTTACGGCAATGGGCAAAGCCAACTGGCTGAGCGCCGACCGGAGCCGGTCTTCGATGGCCGCGTCGATCCCCTGGACATGGCTCAATAATCGCTGGGATTCCAGCATGCGTTGTTCCACCCGCACCAGGCCCTCCTCCGACAGCCGGGCGGTGTCGATGAGCTGGTTGGTGAACCGTTCGGTTACCGAATCGACCACCACCTGGGTAAGCAGGTAGATCCCCCCGGCCGCTATCAACATGGCCAGGATTACATAGGGTACGGTGATCTGGGTCAGGACGGGAATATACGCCCGGCGAAGTCTATTTAACATGAGGGCCAAAGGACCAGTGCACGCTGGCGCATTTCTGATCTGCGCGATTCTAGCAGAAGAAGCTTGGGTTGTTGCCAAAATCCCTGTCTTCTTGACAGGTCGCGGCCTGGCAGTACAATTCGCAGCACGTTTAGGCTGGGCAGCCCCCGGCCGGCACCTGAGAGGAGTCTTCGACATGGCAGAGCGTGAACAAGGTACGGTGAAATGGTTCAATAGCGCCAAGGGATACGGCTTCCTGGAACGCGATTCGGGCGGCGATATCTTTGTGCACTATTCCGCCATCAGCATGGACGGGTTCCGTACCCTTAAGGAAGGCCAACGTGTGGAATTCACCGTGGGCCAAAGCGAGAAAGGCCCACAGGCGCAGGACGTAAGCCTGGTGGCTTAACCTCCGCCAAGCCCGCATTCAAAGAAGCCGCTTACGCGGCTTCTTTGCCATCTAAGGAGCTGGTTCGGCATATACGGCGAAATCGTCGAAATAAATGCTGGTCGTATCTTCGTAGGTGCCGGCGATGAGCCCCACCTGTCCGTTGGCCAGATCCTTGTCCCTGGTTTCGTATAAAAGTTCACCGTTGACGTATAACGCCAGGCGCTCGCCGGAACAGATGGCAGTGATCTGGTTGCTATCCGTGCCCGTATTGATGTGCCCGCTTGGCAGCAATTTGTCCTGGCCGATGCCTTTCATCTCCCCCTGATTTACACGTTTCGCTATCCCGTAGAATCCATCGCTGCTAATAATGAAGGCATAAAAGCTACCGTTTTGATTGGTCCCCTGCACCCGGCAGAGAATGCCATAAAAATTATTGTCCGTGCCGTTC
>DATBWP010000071.1:0-4580 GCA_036514735.1 Anaerolineales bacterium | reverse complement strand
GGGTACGCGAGCCAGCCAAGCCAGGGGCAGCCCCAATAAATTGCTGTGGGGAGTAAAAGTGACGATGACTTTAATATCTTTCTTTAATAGCCGAAAAAGAGCCAGTAAAGCGCCAACCAAACGGGGGATATTGAAGAGTAGCGGCGTGTTTTCTTTCCAACCATCCAGGGAAATGACCGGAAATGGGTTTGCTGCTTGCCAGGTTGGCTGTAACCCCCGCTTATCATAAAAAAACACCGCTTGCACCCGGTATCCCTTCCGGTGAAGCCAGCGCGCTTGCGCCAGCAACAAGCGTTGGGCGCCCGCTACCTCCATTTGGGTACCCAGAAAAAGGATAGTGAAGGGTTCTATTGTTGACTTCATGGAGGTTAGGTCTTGGCGATTATAGCGGTTCGACTTTGGCCGCTGGATAACGCTTCCGCCGCAGCCAGCCAACCAGTTTCCGCCTCGCGGCCGACGGCAACCACGAGGCGATCAGCCCCAGGAGAGCACTCAATTGCAGGGGCCAGGCTGCAAGGGCTAACCAGCTATGGCGGCGAGCTTGCTTCATTTCCTGCGGGCCGCCTTCGCCCAGCAGGTTTTGTCCCAGCTTGGCGTGCATTTTCGCCGTAGCGCGAAGCTTGAAATACGGGGGAAGGCCCGGATCCTCGGCAAAGGCTTTCTCCAAATAACGCTCAAAACCGACGGCCCCTTTCCCCCGTTCAAAGCTGGTGCTGCCAGGGTGGACCCGCACGCGCACCAGGGCTTCGGCCACTACGCCAACCGCATATCGGCGTGCGATCCGCCGCCACAGGTCAAGGTCTTCAGCCCAAACCATGCCTTTGTCAAAACCGCCGGCTTCTTTAATAACCTCGGTGCGCATCAACATGCAAGGCATGGCCATGAGCACCGACCACTCATGCAACATTTGCGGGTAAATCCATCCTTTGAAACGCGAAGTGTCACGCACGCCCAAATCTCTCCCCTGATCATCAAACTTAGAAAAGCTGCAATGCACAAACCCCAATTGTGGATCACGCTCAAATAGCCTGATCTGTTTTTCCAACTTGGTGGACAAAAAGAGGTCGTCGGAATCCAGAAAGGCTACGTAAGGTGTGCGCGCCAGGGCCACGCCGCTGTTGCGGGCAGCCGAAACACCAGCGGGTTCTTGAACCACAACCTGGATTTGTTTTTCCCTGACAAAAGGAGCTAGGACCTGTTGCGTGCTATCGGTGGAGCCATCGTCCACCACGATCACTTCGTAATCCGTGAAGGTCTGCGCAAATACGGATTCGAGCGCAGTCGTGATGTATTGCGCTTGATCACGCGTGGGGATGATTACAGAGATCGCGGGGATAGCCATTGGATTAAATATCTCGCTTTAGGTACTTTCCCTGGAGGTTATGCAACAGGGACAGCAAACCAATTCTTTGCAAAGCGTTTCGCCCTATGTTCCGCATGGAGCCGATTGCCCAGAGTGGTTCTCTCTTTTTAACGAGGGAGGCGTGTTGAGGAAGATAATTGGTCAGCGGAATCCAGGCATCCGCGTTTTTGATCGCATTCAGGCGCATCTTGCGAGCTTCCTCCAGGTATTCCCTGCGGATTTTATCGAACACGCCATAACGCAGCTGAATAGCCGTCGCCTCCACAGCCGATTCTTTGGCACCTTGGCGGGTGCTCAGTCCTTGAGCCGTGTTGGTGAAGAATCCCAGCAGCCCTTCGCTACGCACCATCCCCAGCCCCCTGGCTGCCAGACGGAAGGAGTACTCCATATCTGCTCCCACCCGAAATTGCTCATCAAAATAGCCGGTCTGCGCGGCAACCTCGCGGCGAAAGAGCCAGAAGGCGCCGCCCTGCGCGAAGGCCCGGCGGAAATGGCCGACATGATATGGGGGCGTATGGCGGCGCAAACCGTCTTCCTGCCCATACTGGGTCACATTAACATAATCCCCATAACAAAGAACGGCCTCAGGGTTCTGCTCAAGTGTGTCCAATTGGCGCTGGAGCGAATCGACCATGCGGCGATCATCCACATTCCACAACGCTAAATAGGGAGCCCGCGCCGCGCGCCAGGCCCGGTTCCAGGAAGCCCCCAGCGTTTCTGGGGTGGGAACGATCAGGACTTGCACATGCTCTGGATTGTGGGATGCGAAATCTTTTACGAGCTGCGCTTCTTTCGAGCTGGGGTCGTTCAGCACCAGGAGCAATTCAAGTTCAGGGAAAATGGTCTGGGTGCTAAGTTCCTCAAAAAAAGAGCGTAGATAATCTTCACCCCGGTACACCGAAGTGAGCACGCTTAACGTGGGAATGAAAGCCATAGGAGGATTATGCCGTACCTGGTAAGCAGGGCCAAGCCCTAGCTCTTCCACACACGGCGAATAGGTTCGAAGCGGTCGAGGATCTCGAAGACTCCCTGCACAAAATCCACGGCTGTCCAGCGCGTGGCGCGTTTGTGCCCTTTGACAAGCAGCTTAGCGCGTAAGTTCCTGTCCTTGTATATCTTGCGAATGGCCGCCGCGATTTCAGAAGGGCTGGCCGGGTCCACCAGTAAGGCTGCGTCAGCTAATTGCTCTTCAGCGCCATCCACCCGGGCGGCGATCACTGGGCAGCCCAAGGCGAAGGCTTCCAGAGGTGGCAAATTCTCGGGCCCGAAAAAACTGAGATAAGTTAGGGCCAGCGCGTTCTGATACAGTGCAATAAGGGTCTGCGTATCAACAAAGCCCAAGATTTTCGCTTGATCAACTAGTCCCAAATCCCTAATGGTTTGTTGAACGTGCTCCTGATTGCCAAAGTCCGAGCCGACCAGCACCAGGGGAATGACCAACCCTTTATCGCGCAGTTGTTTTAGTGCAAGCAGCAGGTTGATGTGGTTCTTGTGCGCCCAAAACTGGGCTGGATAGAACAGATATCCCGGCGCCAAACCCAGCCCTGCATTTAAGGGGCTTTTCCGCCGGGCGGCATCGAGCGCGTAAGCCGGCGTGGGGTGCGCCAAAATATGGATGCGTTCTTCCGGAATCTGGTAGAACTGCGCCATTTCTTGCTTACCGGCTTGCGTTCCGGCAACCACTGCCGCTGCTCGGCGCAGGAAAGGCGCCAGGCGCCGTTCGCGTATCTCCCATTCGGAGTACTCACTGACTTCCGGGAACCAGGGCTGCTTGCGATGTTGCAGGTCCAGTACGATGGCCAGGTATGGCAGATCCATGTCCAGCGGGCGGGGCCCAACAAACCAAACGAAGTCGACGCCTTGTTTGCGCAGCTTGCGCTCCAACGAACTGCGCCAACGCAGGCTGGTGCGCAGGCTGGGTAGTGCGCGGGCGGCCCGCGCCCAAACCTTCTCAAGCAAACCCGGCCGGCTACAGAGCATCCACTGCAGTCCGGCCTTCTCTGCCTCCGCTTTAATCCCCGCACTCTGTGCAGAAACGATCACGAAGTCGTGCTTGCTTTGATCGGCCAGCGCGCACAGGGCGCGCAAAAGGTCGCCTTGCATGGTAAAGGCGCCGCCATCTTCGGGTCGATACTCGTCGAAATATACGCCGACTTTCATTTCAGTTCCGTCGCGCAACAGCCAAGATGTGCCAGGTGTCTTCGTCGATGGGCGCGCCTTCTTCATAGGCTTGAGAATATTCCAAGGGTTCGAAACGAGCGTTTTCAAGAAAAGCGGCCATCTCTTGAACCAAAAAATATCGGTTAGTCTGGACCTCCTGCAAATGGCTTGAACTGCCGTTCCGGCCCACCTCATCAATATCGTAGGTAACCTGGGCAAGTTGCTTGGCTACATCCAACCGTGTAGTGGCGCGCCGCACCAATTCGCCCGAGGCAGTGTTCCAGCTTCGTTCGCGCACGGGCTCAAAGCTTTTCAGCATGGCAGCCGCGTGCCAAAACTCAAATATAAAAAGGCCCGCCTCTCGCAATTGAGCATGCACACCCTTCAACACCTGGCGCAAGCCTACATTTGTTTGCACATAACCTATCGAATCAAAAAGGCAATACACCGCATCGAACGGCTCTTCGGGCACGGAAAGGTGGCGCATATCCTGAAGCCGGAACTCCACGCGCGAGTTAGCGGCTTTTGCTTTACCGCGGGCAACCGCTAGCAGGTCTTCCGAATAATCAGTGGCAACAACATCGTAGCCGAGTTTTTCAAACTCCAAGGCGTGGCTGCCCGTGCCGCAAGCCAATTCCAATAAGCGCTTGCACTCGCCTTGGGAATACTTTTGCAGGCGCGCGTGCACAAAGGCAGCCTCCTGCGCATAGGGCTTATCCTGGTAAAAGATGTCGTAATAAGCGGCGTGCTTGCCGATATAGGAGCTCAAGCGCTAGGTCTCCCAATGTGGCGCCTGGCGGATCGCATCGCAAATAAAGCCGATACTCTCTTCGTCCAGCGTCCAAGTGGATGGCAAGTACAGCCCGTTTTCCCAGAGAGAATCAGCCACGGGGCAGGGTATGGCACGGAAACGTTCGATCTTTTGCAACACAGGCTGCTGGTTCATGGGACAAAAAAATGTCCGTGTTTGGATGCCGCGTTCAGCCAGGGCCTCGGCTAACTTATCGCGGCTGAGGTCAAACTCCGGCTTGACCACCAAGCCAACCATCCAATAAAC
>DATBWP010000070.1:0-4908 GCA_036514735.1 Anaerolineales bacterium | reverse complement strand
ATTGTGGCCGAGTTGGTGGCGTTGATGATGATCGCGTCATCGGTGGCGTAGATCTCGTTCTCAGAGATCAGGATGCCAGGGATGGTTTGATACAGCAGCACGCCCGAACCTTTCCAAGTGTCTCCCACGTAACTATTGTCGTGGATCTCGTTGTTGACGATCTGACCGCCAGCCCCGTTGATGAGCAGAATGCCGTTCAGCACCTGGCCTGCGACCGGGCCTCCCCCATCGACCAAAGAGTCGTGGATATTCACGGTCAGGCTGTTGCCGCGGGCATTGAGCCCATTCCGGTTAAAGAATTGGATGGTTGAGTTAAGCACTTCCACATCCAAAGCTGTGCCGCCCACCGCATCCAGCCACATGCCATAGGTGCGGGTGGCTGCGGGTACCGAGTTCATGTTTAACACAGACACATTGGAGATCTGGCCGCCGGTTTCGCCATACGAAAGGCCAACCACATAGTTCGCGCCTGCGGGTAAAGCATCAACGTCCACACCATTTATTTTCAAGTCTTTGATGGTTACGCCGGCCGCACCCACGTTCATCACGTTGACGATGCTGGCGAGCTTCATGCCGTTAAACAGTGCGGCATCCTGAGTCCCCAGTGTATAGATACTGATCAGCTTGGCGGGATCAGCGGGTTGGATTACCGTTGTATCACCTGCACCATCGAGGGTAAGGCTGATCCCATCGATCACCACTTGCTCATCATAGGTACCCGCAGCCACATTGACGGTATCCCCATCGGAGGCTGCGTCAACTGCGGCCTGGATGGTTGCAAAAGCATCCCAGCCCAAGACGTGCAGCGAAGCACCCGCAATGTCGACGATGTCGCCACCATCTGCGTCAACGATGCCTGTCGAGAAGTCGTCATCCGCATAAGTCCCAACGGGGGCTGACCATCCTGTAAAATCAGCAACGGCATCCCTTACATTCCCCGTAACTCCGGACAGATTCATTGTTCCAACGGTATGTTGCATGTCTGTCCAGATACCGAGCTCATTCGAAGTCACAGACGTGTTCGGCCCGATGTTAGTGGGCGAACCAGCTTGGTAAAGCAAAATGCCCACTGCGCCTTCGGCACCAGTGTAATCGTGACCTGAAACGGTGTTCCCCGTGACAGTCGCGGTTGCCCCGCGGCTCACCTGGATACCATTCATGGCAATCGCAGCCGTTGGTCCCACGCCTGTTACAGTATTACCGGTAATCACTGCACTGGAACCGACATTGTCTACGACAATGCCGCCTTTCTGGTAACCGCTGAACACGTTGTTGGTGATCGTGGCGGTGCCGGTGGTGGCCATGGCTGTCCGTCCGACCCAGATCCCCTGCCCATTCTGGCAGCCACTAAGGGGCTCATCCCGGATATCAGAAATCGCATTATCGTGAAGGTTTAGATCTGCGCCCCCGCGCACCATCAGACCTGAGTTGATGCTGCCACAGCCGCTTGGTCCGGGACCGGTGATCGTGAAGCCAGTGATTTCGGCTGCCACTGCGGCGCCGTCAATGGTGACGATGTTCTTCATCCCACCTGCATCATTCACCAATACAGCTGGCGCCTGTACCGTGGCAACGCCCCCACCGTCCAGGGTGACGTTCTTGGTAATAAAAAGCTGCTCGACGTATGTTCCCGCCGCTACAGTGATGGTGTCCCCAGATGAAGCTGCATCAATCGCGGCTTGGATTGTGCAGTACGGTGCCCCCGTTACATCGCTACAACCTCCATCACTCCCGTCGACCACCAGAGTTGTTGCGGCAAAAGTTGGGGAAACGAACAGCGTTAAGCTTAAAGCAAAAACTACCAGAGCCGAACTGAGCCTGTGTTTCATAACACTTCCTCCTTAGTAATTTGACCTTTCGACGGTAACAAATGACCCCCGCCGGAAGTTAGATAAACCGCAAAGGTTTGATCTCTTTCTTGATTAGCCAGTCATCTAAGGCTTGTTTCACAGCCGAATTTTGTTATATGTCAATAGATATTTCGTATATGTCATATGGAATATAACTTAGGTTAGGCTATATGTCAATGGGCATATTATTTATACCCAAACAGTGTTTGCCTAGCGGTATTCTTTTTTTACCTTATGGCATATCCCCAAGAGTTTGGCCCTTGGCTGCAGGCCGAGTTAGATAGGCGAGATTGGACGACCGTTTTTCTTAGCAAGAAAGCCGGTATCTCTCAACCCCATATCTCCCGTATTATTGACGGTACCCGCAAACCCGGTCCGAGCACCCTGGCTGCGCTGGCGAAAGGTCTTGACTTACCCGCTGAAACAGTTTTCCAAAAAGCTGGTCTACTCCCTCCAACCAAAGAGAAATTGGATGATCTTGAAAAAGAATGGGAATACCTATTTGACCAGGCTGGCAACGATGCAGAAAGGCGCGAACTTTTAGAGCGCGCGCGGTTTGAGCTAGCCCGCATACGTGAACGCCGGGCGCGTTACGATATCGACTAAATCAACTTTGGTCGGCTGAACGCCCTATTCATCCAACACACAGGGCGGGTCTGCGGCCCGCCCTGTTGTGTTTCAAACTGTTAACTGTCTACTGCTTATCCTTCTTCCGCCACCGCCACTTTCTTATGCGAAGCAATAATGCCCTCGGCCAGGTGCCCCGGCACCTGCTCGTAGTGGGAGTGCTCCATGGTGAAGGTGTCGCGCCCACCGGTGATCGAGCGTAATGAAAGCCAGCCAAACCGCAGAGCCTGTCCCGAGAAGCCGCTTTTGAGCGGCGACGAGGGAGAGGGCTGGCGGCAACGAAAGAAACCAACCTCGCAAAAAGTCTTCATCCTCTCTGCGAGGGGGGTCTGGGGGGCATGCAATGTCCCCCCAGTGGGGGTGTGGGGGCTAGCCCCCCACGAAAAAGCAAAAGATGCAAGCGAACCTGGTAGATTGCCACGTTGGGCTCCGCTCTCCTCGCAATGACGAAGAAGGCGACGATCCCTGTCCCTATTCCGCCTCCGCCACCGCCACTTTCTTGTGCGCAGCAATAATACTCTCCGCCAGGTGCGCAGGCACCTGCTCGTAGTGGGAGTGCTCCATGGTGAAGGTGCCGCGCCCACCGGTGATCGAGCGTAGCTCGTTTGTGTAGCGCAGCATCTCGGCCAGGGGCGCCTGGGCGTTGATCACCGTGCGGCCCAGATCCTGTTCCATGCCCTGCACGCGGGCGCGGCGCGAGTTCAAATCGCCCATCACGTCGCCCATGTGATCTTCGGGCACAGAGATGTGCACGTTCATGATCGGCTCCATCAGCACCGGGCCGGCTTCTCTGAAGGCTTCCTTGAAAGCCTGGCGGCCGGCGATCTCGAAAGCCACCGGCTTCGAATCGACCGCGTGCTCTTTGCCATCGAAGACGATCGCCTTCACGTTCTTCACCGGGTAACCTGCCACCACCCCTTCGCCCAGCGTGGCGCGGATCCCCTTTTCGATGGCCGGGAAATAATTATTGGAGATGGCCCCGCCAACCACTTCGCTGTCAAATTCAAAGTCGGCGTTGGGCAGCGGCTCCACCCGCAGGTGCACTTCGGCGAACTGGCCGGCGCCGCCGCTCTGTTTCTTGTGGCGGTACATGGAGGAGGCGCTGCGCGCGATGGTCTCCAGGTAAGGCACGCGCGGCTCGTGTATCTCCAGCCCCACCTGGAATTTATCCTGCGCTTTGCGCACGGCCACGTCGATGTGCTGGTCGCCCATGCCCTGCAGGATGGTCTGGCGGGTGGCCGCTTCGTTGTACCAGGACAGGGTCATGTCCTCCTCGCACAGGCGGGTTAGCGTAGGCCCCATCTTGGCGGAATCGGCTTGCGATTTCGGCAACACCGCCACGCGATACAGCGCGTGGGGAAATTCAGGCACGGGCAGCGTAAGCGGATGGCCCTTATCGCACAGCGTGTCTCCCGTGGCCGTTGCGCTCAGTTTGGCTACCGCAAAAATATCGCCGGCGTGCACGTGCTTGACGGCGATCTGCTCTTTGCCTCTCATGATCAGCAGCGAACTGAGCCGCTCTTCCTGTTCTTTCTTTGAGTTCCACACCCGGCTGTCGCTTTCCAACACGCCTGAGTACACGCGGGCGTAGGTAATCTTGCCCACGTAGGGATCGGCGGTAGTTTTCCACACGTAAACGGCCAGCGGGGCGGCATCGCTGGCCTGCAAGGCCTCTGCGCCATCCTTCCCGTTGGCCTTCGGCGTGGCGGCCTGGGCGGGTGAGGGGATCAGGGTGATGAAGGCATCCAGCAATTGGGTGATGCCCACCTGGTCGCTGGCGTCGGCGGCGAACACCGGCACAAACAGGCCTCTGCGCACCACGCCCTGCAGCCCTTGCATAATTTCATCGGCGCTCAGCTCGCCGCTCTCCAAATATTTTTCCAGCAGCTTGTCGGAGCCTTCGGCAGCCGCTTCCACCAGTTGCATGCGGGCGGCTTTGGCGGCTTCCGCCAGGTCGGCGGGGATCTCGACGGCGGCTCCGCCGCCTACCGGGAAAGCCTTCATCACTAACAGGTCGATCAGGCCTTTGAACCCGGCGCCCTGCCCCCAGGGCATTTGCACGGGGATCAGGCGCTTGTTGGTCAACTGGGCGACCGAATTCTTGGCTTTCTCAAAATCGGCCGATTCGCGATGCATGCGGTTCACCAGCACGAAGCGCGGCAGATCGAACTTGTCGCAAGTGGCCCAGGCCAGCTCGGTGCCCACTTGCACCCCGGCCACCGAGTCGACCACCACCAAGGCGGCGTCGCTGACGCTCAGCGCCGAGATGCTTTCGCCGACGAAATCGGGGGCGCCGGGCGTATCCAGTAGGTTGATCTTATGCTTCTGGTATTCGATGGGCAGCACGGACGTGGATAGCGAAAGGCCGCGGCGCTGCTCCTCGTCCTCAAAGTCGGAGAGGGTGTTGCCCTCCTCCACCTTGCCCATGCGG
>DATBWP010000069.1:0-2366 GCA_036514735.1 Anaerolineales bacterium | reverse complement strand
CGTGTGCGGCTGTTTAGCGATGCCGATAATTCAACGGATATCGCGCATTTCGATAAAATGCAGTCTCTTTTAGACGGTGGGTGCGATCTGGTCATTTGTTCGCGGAGTTCGAGTGATGCTCCCGGGGCAAGACAGGCCGTGCCTCAGGTGTGGTATAAGCGCATGATAGGGAAGTTTGGGAATCTTTTTGTTCAGCTATTGGCGGTGAGAGGGATTTGGGACACGCAGTGCGGGTTTAAGGCGTTTCGCGACTATGCCGCCGAAAAAATTTTTTCGCAGACAGCCATTGATGGATGGGGTTTCGATATTGAAGTTTTGGCTTTGGCCCGTGCGCTGCAATATCGAATAGACATCGTTCCTGCCGCCTGGATCAACGACCCGAGAAGCCACGTCATTTGGGGAGGGTATCTAGGGGCTTTGTGGGAAATATTGAAGATCCGTTGGAACCTTGTCAGAGGACATTATAAAGACGTGGGATTAAGGTGAGGGTGGGGTGAGACAGCTATGCTTTTGATTGCTCTGGGCTTGGGGCTGTTGACAGCCGTTGCCAACGTGCTGGGCAGCTACCTGGCCGTTCTCCGGCACCAGCCATCGCAACGATTCACCGCAGGAACCCTTGGGTTTGGCGGAGGCTTTGTTCTGGCTGCTGCGCTGCTGGAGATGGTACCTGCCAGCCTGGAGCGGGGCCCCTGGATGCCGGCCTCGATCGCGGCAGGTTATCTCCTGATCTTCCTGTTGGAACAGTTTCTCAATGTCCACTTGCATCGGCTTCCGGAGGGGAGCGATCCAGCGAATATCCCCTTGGCCACCGGCATCGCTTCTCTTATCGCTTTCAATACCCACGACTTTATCGATGGGCTGGCCATTGGCGCGGGGATGGTGACCGACATGGGCCTCGGGATCATGGTATTTCTAGCCGTCCTTTTTCATGAAGTTCCGGCCGGATTCGTCATCGCGGCGATCATGCGCGGCGCCGGCTGGAGCCGCCGGGCGGCCCTAATGGCCGGGGTGAGCCTGGGTCTCATTACGCTGGTGGGTATCGTGCTCCCTTTCTGGCTTGGGTCTATCAGCGCCGTTCTTAGCGACGTCCTGCTCGCGCTGGCCACGGGCACTTTCGTTTATCTCGGCGCAACGCTTCTGGTGCCGCTCTCTGAAGCAGGGAAGTCGCGATGGATCACGCTTCTGGTGGTCTTGGGCTTCGCGGTGTTTGCCCTCAGCAACTGGTTTGTCGGGCTCTTTCTGGGGTAAGGGCGCGAGTGGCCGAGGGCATTGGGCGCGGCGAGTTGAATTCTGAGATCGGGCATAAAGGAAATCAAAACGACTTGGCCAATGCCGGTCTCAGGTCCAGGCTATTTTGCGCGTTAGTCCCCTGCTTGATCTTTGCTCTGACCGTCCTGACTTTTTCCCCCGTATTGCAGAATGAGTTTGTTAATTGGGATGATATAGAAAACCTGCTTGAAAATCCGAACTACCGCGGGCTCGGTTGGATAGAGCTCCGTTGGATGCTCACCACCTTCCATATGAGCAACTACCGGCCCTTGACCTGGATGACCTATGGTCTGGACTATCTCCTGTGGGGGATGGCCCCTTTCGGGTATCATTTAACGAGCCTTTTTCTGCACGCCGCGAGCGCCGTAGTGTTCTACTTTGTCGCCCTTCGCTTGCTGAGCCTGGCTTTGCCCGCGGCCTTTTCAAGGGAAGAGATAGCCCCTAGGGCGTCAGCCGGTCTTGCTGCGCTTGTGTTTGCGGTCCACCCGTTGCGGGTTGAAGCGGTGGCCTGGGCATCCGCGCGAAACGACGTCCTTTCGGGTTTCTTGTTGTTGTGGACCGTTCTTTGCTACTTACGGGCCGTTGCGCCCGCGCAGCGGCATCCTATTCGGCGAGGTTGGATGATCGCAGCCCTGGGGATTTATGGCTTGTCCCTGTTTGCAAAGGGCACAGGGGTGGTTCTACCCGCCGCGCTTTTGGTTTTAGACGTATATCCGCTGAGGCGGCTAGGAGGCGCGCCCGGGAAATGGTTCGATTCGCCAGCTCGTCGGGTATGGTGGGAGAAGGGGCCTTTCTTGCTTCTCGCTGCGGCTGCGGGGTTGGTCGCGCTACTGGCGAAACACGGCGCCCAGGCGATGCGTCCGCTTGAACAATACGGGGCGTTGCCCAGGTTGGCTCAGGCGCTTTATGGTCTTGCTTTTTACCTGTGGAAAACCATGGTTCCACTTAATTTGTCTCCGCTATATCCCTTACCGATCAACCTCAAACCTTGGGACTTGACCTTCCTCGCAAGCGGATTCGTTGTCCTGCTGTGCAGCGTTGTTTTTTATCTGTTCAGGCGGCGCTGGCCTGCCGGGTTGGCGGCCTGGGTAAGTTAC
>DATBWP010000068.1:0-3851 GCA_036514735.1 Anaerolineales bacterium | reverse complement strand
GGCGTGGGCTGCCAGGCCAACCGTGGGATTGGACTGGCGCTCAAGGTCAGCGATCTTTTCGTCGATCAGGGATTCGCCGATGCCAGCAATGTGCAGGAGGCGGGTGCGAATGACCGCACCCTTTCCAAAGCGTTGGCGTACATAAGGGAGGATGCCGTTTTCGAGGATATAGCTCATTTCAGAGGGAACGCCCGGCATGGCGGCTACCAGGCCTTCACCATGCTCTAGAAGGAAACCGGGGGCGGTGCCAAGGGGGTTCTCGATAGCCTGGGCGCCCCGTGGCAGGTGGGCCTGGCGCTTGTTATTTTCACTGGGCTTGCGCTTGAAGCGGGCGAAGCGTTCCTGGATCTGCTGCCAGAGCTCTTCGTGGAACACCAATTCGCGGCCCAGGGCGAGGGCAATGCCTTCGCGGGTCACATCGTCCACGGTGGGACCCAGGCCGCCGGTGCACAGCAGAATTTGCGAACGGCCCAGGGCATGGCGCACCGCCTCGGCAATGCGTCCTTCATTGTCGCCTACGGTGGTGGTGTAATAAAGATCGATGCCGGCTTCACGCAGTTGGCGCGCTAAGTACTGGGTGTTGGTATCCACAATCTCGCCGAGCAGCAACTCGGTGCCGATGGTGAGGACCTCGGCGCTGGGCATGACTCCATTTTAATACCGAAAACAACCAAGGCACTCGAACGGTTAGCCCCCGGTTTATGTTCTCCTATTTGGCGGGCAAAGGTTTGTTTCATGGCTCGATGGTTCCCTGCATCAGCAGGCAGTGGCGTACTTCGCCGGCGTTTAATGCAAGCACAGCGGGATCCTACTTAAAAAATTTGCGTGAGCGTTGGCTGAATAGCAACAGACCACCCGGCGGTCAATCTATGCCAAGGTAGGCCTTTTGCACCATCTTGTTCTTGGCCAGCTTGGCGGCCGTCTCGCTCAGCACGATTTGGCCGGTCTGCAGCACGTAGCCGCGGTGCCCCACGGAGAGGGCCATAGATGCATTCTGCTCGACTAAAAGGATGGTGGTGCCTTCCTTGTTGATGTCCTTGATGGTCTGGAAAATGCTCTCCACAAGGAGGGGCGCCAGCCCCATGGAGGGCTCATCCATGAGCAGCAGTTTGGGGTGCGCCATCAAGGCGCGGCCAGTAGCCAGCATTTGCTGCTCTCCACCAGAGAGCGTACCGGCCACCTGGCCGCGGCGCTCCTTCAGGCGCGGGAAAAGCACAAAGACGCGCTCCAGGTCTTGATCGATCTGGGCGCGCTCGCTGCGGCTGTAAGCGCCCATTTC
Organism: Anaerolineales bacterium; assembly: GCA_036514735.1. Taxonomy (GTDB): domain Bacteria; phylum Chloroflexota; class Anaerolineae; order Anaerolineales; family UBA11579; genus JAMCZK01. The sequence goes on along the minus strand of DATBWP010000068.1, from coordinate 2,572 downwards.
CAGGTTCTCTTCCACTGAAAGTCGGGAAAACACGCCGCGGCCTTCGGGCACCATGGCGATGCCTTTAAAGACGCGCTCATGGGCGGGATAGGCCGCCAAGTCTTCCCCGTTCAGCTTGATCTGGCCAACGCGGGGCTGAAGCAGGCCGCTGATGGTGCGCAGGGTGGTGCTCTTGCCGGCGCCATTGGCGCCGATCAGGGTGACCACTTCACCAGCGTTCACTTCCAGCGAAACGCCCCTCAAGGCCTCAATATTGCCGTAGTAGGTGTGAATGTTATTGACTTCAAGCATCGCCATAGACACTACCCCTTGGGTTTGGCCTTCGTTCTCGAGGTTGCGGCGCGCGTGGTTTTAACTTGATCCTGACCAGAGGCAGCCCCACGCCCTAAGTAGGCCTCGATGACCAACGGGTTGGTTTGAATTTGCTTTGCCTGGCCTTCGGCGATCTTGGAACCGTAGTCCAGCACGGTGATATTTTCGCTGATTCCCATGACAACGTGCATGTCATGTTCGATCAAAAGCACGGTGATACCCAGTTCGTCGCGCAAGCGCTTGATAAAGCGGGTGGCGTCGGCGGTTTCCTTGGGGGACATGCCCGCAGTGGGCTCATCCAGCAAAATGATCTTGGGCTTGCTGGCCAATGCACGGGCGATCTCCAGCTTACGTTGGGCGGCATAAGCCAAACTGCTGGCCAGGTTGTCGCCCTGTTTTGATAACTCAACAAAGTCGAGCAGCCGAAGGGCTTCTTCCAAGGCCTGCTTTTCTTCACTGTGGTAGCGTGGGGGGTGCAGGATGGCTTCCAACCAGCCCGTCTTGAGCAAGGGGTGCTGGCCGACGAGGATGTTTTCGATGGCGGTCATGTTGGCGAACAGCCGAATATTCTGGTAGGTGCGGGCGATACCTTGCGCGGTGACCCGGTCTGGCGACCGCCCCTGGATCGGATGGCCCTGGAAAAGTATGCTGCCTTCTTCCGGAGAGTAAAAACCGGTAATGCAATTGAAGACAGTGGTCTTGCCGGCGCCATTGGGACCGATCAGACTGACAATAGAAAGCTCTTCCACATCCAGGCTTAAATTATTAACGGCCACCAGGCCGCCGAAGCGCTTGGTCATGTTGCGGATAGAAAGTAGAGTTGGCATGCGAGGCTCGATTACCGGGCGATCTTCTTGCGGCGCGGAATATTTTCCTGCTCTCCAGCATGCAACTCGCGTTTGCGCCGCAGGGAGGGCAGCAACCCTTCGGGGCGAATGGCCATCATGGCCACTAGCAGTGCCGCGAAGGTGACGATGCGATATTCGTTAACGCTGCGCAGAACCTCAGGAAGGCCGATCAAGGCGATGGCGCCAATCACTACGCCCTCGATGCTGCCGATGCCGCCGATGATAATGAGGGCTAGCACGTTGATCGAGACGTCCAGCGCAAAATTATCTGGGAAGATGTTCACTTGCCGCACGGCGTAGAGCGTCCCACTTAGCGAGGCGAACACGGCGCCGAAAGCAAAGGCCAGCAATTTGGTGGACACCAAATTGATGCCCATGGCCTGGGCTACATGCTCGTCCTCGCGCATAGCAACCCAGGAGCGGCCAATGCGCGAATCCCGGAGTCTGACGGCGATAAAGGTCACGATCGCGGACAAGGCGAGAGAAAGGAACAAGATATCACGCGGTTTGCCCAGGCTGACGTCAAAAATAAATGGAGGTGGGACTCCAATCACTCCACCGGGTCCGCCCGTGTATTCACGCAGGTTCAGCAGGATGAGCCGGATGATCTCGCCAAAACCGAGGGTGACGATGGCCAAATAATCCCCGCGCAGGCGCAGCACTGGAATGCCCAGCAGGATACCGGCGATCAGACCCAAAACGATAGCAATGGGCAGCCCTGCCCAGAAGGTGACGCCTTCAAAGCCTGGCACGTTCTGGAGGATCCAGGAATCCGGTGATGATAATAGCGCGTAGCTGTACGCCCCCACGGCGAAAAAGGCTACATAGCCAAGGTCGAGCAGACCGGCAAAGCCCACCACAATGTTTAACCCGATGCCCATGATGATGAAAATGACGACGAAGCCTAGTACCGAGTTTTGGAATTGATCGTTTAGTAGGGGAACACTTAGGGTTGCCAGCATCGCCACGATCATGAAGGATGTCTTAGCGTTGCCTTGCGGGATAGCGCGCAGAGCGAAAAGCGAGGCTCCAAAAAAGATGTAGAGCAGCAAGAGCCCGAAAATATTCTCTTGAGAGCCGAAAAGTTGAACGCTGGGCAGCTTCAAGCTAAGGTAGGCTGTAAAGAGCGCCATGGGAACCAATAGGGGCAGCGTGGAAAGAAGACTTTGTGTCTTCTCACTGTGAATGGTTTTGAGTTTTTCATAGGGTAGAAGACTTACCACGCCACCCAACACAGATGCCGATGTCAAGATCAGAACCAGGCTAGCAAGTCCAGGCAAAACCGATTCGCCAGCGATAACCTGCTCGCCAGTCAAGCCGGTTAGCGCTGCGGTGTGTGGCGGGAGGATCTGGGCAAATACGGCTTGGACTGTGACCTGGCTGGCCTCCATAAGAGCGAAAACATAAGTTAG
>DATBWP010000067.1:0-15842 GCA_036514735.1 Anaerolineales bacterium | reverse complement strand
GCGCGAGGTGCTGAGCGGGAAAGCCAAGTTCGGCATCTTTGGAGACGGCAAAGAGGTGGCGCAACTTGCCATGGCCAAAGCCTTCCAAAAAGGCGACTTCCGTTCCGGCTACTATCGCGACCAGACCTTTATGTTCGCCATTGGCGAGCATAATTTCGATGAATTCTTTGCCCAGCTTTACGCGCATGCCGACCTGAAGGCCGAGCCCGCCACCGGCGGGCGGGCGATGAACGCCCACTTCGCCACGCGCTTGCTGAAGGCGGACGGCACCTGGAAGAACCTCGCCGATCAATACAACACCACCTCGGACCTGTCCCCGACCGGGTCGCAAATGCCGCGCCTGGTGGGGTTGGGCTACGCCTCCAAGCTCTACCGCGAGCTGAAAGAGCTTAAAGAGTTTGCCCAGTTTTCGCACAACGGCAATGAGGTGGCTTTTGGGACCGTCGGGAATGCCAGTTGTGCCGAAGGCATGTTTTGGGAGGCGGTCAACGCCATCGGGGTGCTGCAGGCGCCGGTGGTGCTCTCCGTCTGGGATGATGATTACGGCATTTCGGTGCCGAACGAATTACAGCTCACCGCAGACCTTTCCCGCTTGTTGAGTGGGTTTCAGCGCAGCCGGGGTGGGGCGGACGGCTTCGACATTTACACCGTGGCAGGGTGGGATTATCCCGCCCTGCACGAAGTCTATGCCAAGGCGGCGGCAACGGCGCGCAGAGAGCACGTGCCAGCCATCATCCACGTCAACGAGCTGACCCAGCCACAAGGCCACTCCACCTCGGGTAGCCAGGAGCGCTACAAATCGCCAGAGCGCCTCAAATGGGAAGCCGAATACGATTGCATCCCCAAGTTCCGCCAGTGGATCGTGGCGCAGCACTTAGCCAGCGATGCGGAGCTGGACAAAGCCGAGGAAGAGGATAGGGCGGAGATCGAACAAGTGCGCCAGCGGGCTTGGGAGGCGTATAAGGCGCCGATCCGCAAGGATACCGAGGCCTTTGCCGACCTGCTCATCGAAGTGGCCGGGGCGTCCAAACACTTGAGCGAACTGGAGCCCTTGATCGAGGGCTTGAAAGACTCGCAAAACCCGTTACGGCAGGACTTGATGGTGGCTTATCGTAAGGCCATGGTCCTGCTGAAGGATGAGGCCCTGCCCGGCAAAGCCATGCTGGTGCAATGGAGGCAAGAGCAGCAGACCGCAGCCGAGGACCGCTACAGTTCGGACCTGTACACGGGCAGCACACAACGCGTGCCCGAGGTAAAAGCCATTTATTCGGATGCCTCACCCCCGCTAAACGGATTCGAAATCGTCAATAGAGGCTTTAATGCCATGCTGAAGCGCGATGCGCGCGTGGTGGCCTTTGGCGAGGACCTCGGCTATTTAGGCGATGTAAACCAGGGATTTGCCGGATTGCAGGAGATCTACGGCGCGTTGCGCGTAGCCGACACCGGTATTCGTGAGACGACCATCATCGGCCAGGCCATCGGCCTGGCCTTGCGCGGATTGCGGCCGATCGCCGAGATCCAATACCTGGATTACCTGCTTTACGCCATCCAGATCCTTTCAGACGATCTGGCCACCCTGAGCTGGCGCACTAAGGGAGGGCAGAAGGCGCCCATCATCGTGCGCACCCGCGGCCACCGGCTCGAAGGGATTTGGCATTCCGGATCGCTGATGGCCGGAGCGCTGCACCTGCTGCGCGGTATGTTGATTCTGGTGCCGCGGAACATGGTGCAGGCCGTGGGTTTCTACAACACGCTGCTGCTGGGTGACGAACCTGCGCTGCTGGTGGAGGTCTTGAATGGCTACCGGCTCAAGGAGCGCTTGCCGGACAACGTCGGCGAGTTCACTGTGCCGGTGGGCGTACCCGAGGTCCTGCGGCCCGGCAAGGATGTGACCGTGGTCACCTACGGGCCGCTCTGCCGCATCGCCATGGAAGCCGCCGAGACGCTCGCCGGCCTGGGGGTGGAGGTCGAACTGATCGATGTACAGTCGCTGATGCCGTTTGATATTCACGGCCGCATAGTCGAGTCGCTTAAAAAGACAAACCGGGTGCTATTTTTAGACGAAGACGTACCCGGGGGCACAACGGGTTTTATGATGCAAGAAGCGCTGGAAAAGCAGGGTGGCTACCGGTGGCTGGATTCAGCGCCGCGCACTCTTTCCGGAAAGGCGCACCGCCCGGCCTACGGCACGGACGGGAATTACTGGTCCAAGCCGAACGCCGAAGACATTATTTTTACCGTTTACGGGATGATGCACGAAGTAGACCCGAAGCGCTACCCGCTTTTTTATTGATTGCGTAAAGGAGTCGAGGCTTTAGCCGGTATTTAAGCTTCGGCTCCGTTTTAGTTAGTTTTGAGTGCTTGGGTGCACCACCGTAAAGCAAATTTAAGGCAATTTACGGGTAAAAAAGCCTCTACAGAGTGTACAGTTTCCATGTTTTCCACACCAATTGCACCAAATCTGCACCCACTTTTTAGGCTGGGAAAAAACGCGTTTCTCGATTAAAAATGTATTTTGCCCAACCAAGCCAAAAATATATGTATCCGCGATGAACCAAATCTCCAGAGTCCCCCGGGTTGTTAAGTTTTTCTCGATAATGAGTACAAGCGGTTTCTCGATGAATTCAGGGGTTAAGACCACCCATTTCCAGCTGATATTTTTTAACCTCAGCGATTACGTAAGCTTTAGCCTTTTGCCATGAATAATCCGGTTTCAGCACTCGCACCCCGCTCTGAGGCACCGTGTTTTCCGCGTCATCAAAAAAAACAAGAGCCTTCAAAAACAGCATTTCCTGGTACCCAGCAAATTTCTGCGTGGCAAATGAAAGCAATTCCCTAAGCGAGAATTCTTGAAGCAGAAAATAAATGTCCACAAAATCTCGCTGGGTTCCCCGCTGGACAATGGCAATTAATTTCATCGCCGCTATATCTTCTTTGGAGGCGAGTTTGAGCTGATCGAACTGAACCGTGGGTCTAATAAGTGGATAAGGGTAAACAAAAAAGGATACTTCTGTATCCTGCGAAAAAACTCGCAGCGTTTTCTCCTCCTGAGACTGGACAGTCAAATCCGAGATCTGCTCCTGCAGGCTTGCCAGCAACTCGAGGTTATCAAAAGGTTCCTTCGAGTAGAAATCGAAATCCACTGAGGTTCGATGGCCAATCTGCAAAGCCAAAGCAGTTCCACCTGCTAAATAAAAATCATCAGCATCCTGCAAGTCAAGCTTGCCTAGCAGAAATTGCTGGTGGGTATTGAGAATGTTTTGATACAACATCAATCAAAAATGGACGAATAAACTTCTGGCCTGGGCGTTGCGTCCATCAAAGCCCTGGCCGCCCTTCCCTTCTCTAGCTTTAGGTCAAAAATCAGTTGCCAATAGTGCAAAGCTATTTTGGTCCAACTACCGCGCGAAGGGTTTTGAATGACATCAATTATTTCCGGCGCTTCATAAGTGGCGAAGAGCCATGAAATAGCCTTTGTATCCCCGAAATTCAAGATTTTGGTAATAATCAAGCGTTTATCAGACCTACTGTCAAGGTCAGACAATTCATAAGACGGGAAGTAGGGTTTCAATCTCTCGGGAAGTTCCATACACGTTAATTATATCAGCCGGAGCCTTACTGAATACTCGCAAAAACTCCATAATCCGCCGATATCCACTATCAAGATGATGCATTTGGAAGTTATAAAGAAATATTGATCTTGTAGTGAGTTGCACAAGCTCCCTGAGTGCATGTAACCATGGAATCGTATATACAGATTATGGATTTATGAGTCCTTCGCAAGCAGGATTTTTTCTAAAGGAATGACAAGCGAGGGTTAGTATGCATTAACCTTTCTTTTTGTCCTTCTTGGGGGCGATGATCTCAGACGGGAGGTGAGATACGTCTACCGTTGGCCCGTCGCAGAAGAGCATAGCGCGTTCCATGACGTTGCGTAGCTCGCGGATGTTGCCAGGCCAATCGTGTGCTTTTAAGGCTTCCATGGCTTTGGGGGTCACATCTCGGATGTTCAACCCCATTCGAGGATTATTTTGCTGCATAAAAAAGCCAACCAGTTCGGGGATGTCGTCTTTGCGTTCACGCAATGGCGGAACGTCCAAGGTAACTACCCGCAAGCGGTAATACAGGTCGTCGCGGAAATCGCCTTTCTTGATAAGAGCGGGCAGGTCGCGGTTGGAGGCCGCCACCACTTGCACGTCGACTTTGATCAAGTTGGTGCCGCCCATGCGGCGGAAGGAGCGCTCTTCCAGCGCCCGCAGCAACTTGCTTTGCATATCGGGCGGCATCGAAGAAATCTCATCGAGGAACAGAATGCCGTCATTGGCAATTTCCATCAGGCCGGGCTTGCGCTTCTCGGCGCCGGTGAAGGCGCCCGCTTCGTGGCCGAACAGCTCGGATTCGATGGTCATGGCCGGCACGGCGGCGCAGTTGATATCGATAAAGGGCTTGTCTTTGCGCGTGCCCATGCGGTGAATGGCTTTGGCCAGCACTTCTTTGCCCGTGCCGGTCTCGCCGGTGATCAGCACGGAGACGGAAGTCTGCGCAGTGCGCTCGGCCTGTGCCAGCAGGGACTTCATCGTTTCGCTTTGGCCCAGCACAAAGTCGGTCTGCATGTGGGCCTGGCGCAGGTGGTTTAGCTCGCGGCGCATGGCCACGGTTTCGCCGGCGCGTTGGATGGATTGCTCCAGGCGCTCGAACTTGATCGGCTTCTGCAGAAAATCGTGAGCGCCGTTCTTCATGGCTTCCACGGCCATTTCGATGTCGCCATGGGCGGTGATGATGATAATGGGCGGGCGCGCCGGGTTGGCGGCCTGCTCCTCGAGCAGGGAGGTGCCCAGGCCATCGGGCAACTCCACGTCCAACAGGACCAGATCGGCGCTGCCTTCGCTGAGGACTTTTTTGGCCGCCTTCAGGTTCTCGGCTTCCAGGACTTCGTAATCTTTTTTCTTCAGGAACGCGGCGATGTTTTGGCGCGCGTTTTTCTCATCGTCAACGACCAAGACGCTCAAGCTCATGCTGCCGAGTTCCCTTCCATGGAGAGTGCGGGGGCGGCCGGGAATTGGATCTTGAACAAGGTGCCGCCGGGAAAACTTTCCAGTTCGATGCTGCCCTTATGCATCATGATGATGCGCCGGGTAATGGCCAGTCCCAGACCCGTGCCCTCTTCGTGTTTGGTGGTGAAGAATGGTTCGAAGACGCGCTTGCGCAGTTCTTCGGGGATGCCCGGGCCGTTGTCCGAAATATGCACATCCACCATCTTGGGGTCGTCCGGGTTGGGGCGGATCTTCATCGCCAGGATGCCGCTTTCCTGGTCCTGCATGGCCTGGATGGCATTGGTGATCAGGTTGGTGAACACCTGGTCCAGCGCGCGGCGGTCGCCATAAATGGGTGGCGTGTTGGGCGCGACCTGCAAATGGTCCTTGATATTCTTGCGGGCCATACGCGGTCGCCAGCGGTCAAGCTGCGAGCTGCAGAATTCACCAATGTCCAACGGCTCAGGATGGTGTTCCAGGTTGCGCGAAAAACTGAGCACAGATTTCATGCGATGTTCCAGGCGGTCACAGTCCTCCTGCAGGCGTTTGATCTGTTCCTGCATCGGGTCTTGCTCCGGCAGGTTGATCTGCATCAGTTGCAGGCCGGTGCTGATGTTGTTGATGGGGTTGCGCACTTCGTGGGCAAAATAGGCGGTGATCTCTCCCAGCCAGGCGCGTTGCTGCAGTTGCTGGCTCTGCAGGTGAAAAGCTTCGTGTTCGCTCAGATCGGTGAACAGGACGGAAAGCTTATGGGCAGAGCCTGCGTTGGAAATTGGGGCAACCCGCAAAAAGGCCAGGAATTCGGTCCCATCGCGGCGGTGTAATTTGCGCTCGCCGATCTCCATGCCCTTGCCTTCGGCCAAGGCCAGTTCCAGGGCGGGTAGGATGGATTGGGCACTGATCAACACGTCATTGGCGGGGCGGCCGCTGATCTCGCTGGAGCTGTACCCCAACATGGCTTCGGCGGCGGGATTGAGGTCAATTACGTTGAGTTGCGCGTCGGTAAATAGCACTCCGTCCTGCACGTGTTCCTGCAAGGTGTTTTTGATCAACTCAGTCTCACCCAGGCGCAGGGTCTTCCTTTGAAGCGCAGTCAGAACCTGAGCGTGCAGGCGCGCCGTGGCGGCAGTGGCCGCCAGGATCTGCAACATGGTCAAGATGCCTTTGGGTGCCGGGTCGGACTCGTTGGCCAGGACCAGCAAGCCGCTGTGCGGGTCGGTGATGTCCAATGGGGTAGTGGCCAGGTAGGACAGCTTGGCGGCGTGGGCGGCTTTGTGCAGGGAGGATTCGATGGGTTTGCCCGCCTGCCAGATTTTTGGCGTGCGCAGGTGACCGAAATCAGCAGCTTCCAGGTGGGCGGGAAATTCTACGCTTGCGCCCACCACAGCTTCCAGCTTCAGGGTTTCTCCCGCATCGCTGGGCGTATAGAGCAGGAGCTGAGTGGCGCCGGTGAGCAAGGCGCCCGCCTGCAGGATCTGGCGGAAGCAGGAAGCCAGGTCGTCTTGCTGTGAAGCCAGGGAAAGCATGTGCATGGCTTCCCAGCGCTGCTGTTCCAAGGCTTGCGGATCGCTTTCCAGTTGCGCCGGCGGCAGCAAACTTAACGCCACCCAATGATCGGGACCACCAAGCGGCTCTATCTTGACCGCCACAGTGGTGGTGCGGCTGCTGCGCGAGATCAGCTTGTGCAGTTGGGGTTTTTTGGAATCGGGATTTTCCAGCGCTGAGAGCGAAAGCTCCGGAAGAAGGGTGGTCAGTTCCAGTTCGGCGAGTTCCCGGCGGGTGTAAGCGCTGAGGCGAGTGGCCTGCGCGTTGGCAAACAGAACCCGCCCGCTTTGGCCGTTGGCTACCAGGGTTGGGTGGGGTAGCAAATCCAGCAGGGCTTCGAGTTCTTCTGCTCCAGAGCGCCGCTTGAACAGCGGCAATTCGCCGATGCTGGATAAGGTCATATGTTAGATGGCGTGAGCTTTGCGCATGTGGGCGGGAAGGATGCCCTCCATCATACGATATTTGGCTACGGTGCGCCGTGCGATACGGAACCCTTGTTTGGCCAGCAGGCGCGCTAACTTGGTGTCGCTTAACGGTTTATTTTCGTCCTTGATAATTCTCTTCAGCGCAGTGCGGATGTGCAGGCTGCGGTCGAAGAACTGGGAGAGCGGGACGATCTTGCCGGAAGGCAGCTGCACCGATTTCCCGGAGACCGCTCGGGACACGGTGGATTCGTGCACACCGAGTTCTTCAGCGATGGCTGCCCGGGTGACCGGCTTCAGGTGCGCATCCCCGCTCATGATGAACTGGCGTTGCAGAACGGCGATCACTTGCATCAGCCGCACGATGGTCTGGTTGCGCTGAGCCAGGCATTTGATCAGCAGGCTGGCTTGTTCAAGATCGATCTTCCATTGCTCGGCCTTGTCTTCGGGGGCTTCGCGCAGGGCTTGCTGAAACAGAGGGTTTACGCGCAGTAGGCCGCGCAAAGGCCACATCACCTCGACCACCAGGCGCCCATCTTCTTGCGGGCGCACGATGATGTCTGGGCGGGTGTAGGTGCTGAGTGTTTCGCGGTTCGGGGTGCGCAGGCTGCCCCAATGGGAGCGCGCCGGATAGGGACTGAGATTGTTGGTGATGAATTCAGCGATCTGCTGCGCCTTGGTTTTGCTCACGCCCAGCAGGTGGCCGAGTTCAGCGTATTGATGCTTGCTCAACATGCCCATGCCTTCGCGAATGGCGCGGGCGCACAATTCCGTGTTCGGCGCCTGGTTGCCCAGGCTTTCCAATTGCACCAACAAAGCTTCGCTGGTGGTGGAAGCGCCTACGCCCAGCGGGTCGGCCTGCTGAATACGTTTGGCCACATCTTCTACCGCGGGCAGCGGCACGTGGTGGAAACGGGCCACTTCCAGCAGGGGGATGGTGAGCAAGCCGTCTTCGTCCAAGCTGGTGAGGATGTGGGCTGCGATCTCTTGTTCCAAGGGATCGAGTTCCGCGGCGATCTGGCGCAGCACATAACTGGCCAGGGTCTCCGGTTCGGCGCCGCTGTAATCTTCCGGCAGCTCTTCGCCGCTGCGGTTATCACCGTTATAGTTACTTTGCGGTGGCGCAATAAAAACGACTGGCTCGGATCCGCCGGCCATGTTTTTAGCGCCCACACAGACAGGGCAATAGGCTTCAGTCTTCAAATGTCGGCCGCAGGTGGGGCAGTGGCGGCCTTCCATCAACTCCAGGGCGGGGTTGGCGGACAGGGCAGCTTCGATCTTCTGGCTAAGTTCCTGGGAATTCAGCCCCAACAGGCTCATGGTTTGAGCCAGGTGAGCCGTGGTCTGTGGCCGCTGGCGGGCGCCCTGGTAAAGGATTTGCGAGTGAGAGGGAAAGGCCATGCTTGCTCCTAGTTTTAGATTATAGGGAATTAGCCTACAGGATGCAAGTTCTGTGCCATCCCAATTTGATAGAATCGCTGCGATGACCAAGAAACGTGCCGATTTAACCGTGGTTGGGGGTGGTTTGGCCGGCAGCGAGGCAGCCTGGCAGGCAGCCGAGCGCGGCCCGCAGGTAGCCTTGTACGAGATGCGACCAGCTGTGCAAACCGGCGCCCACATCACCAACTCCCTGGCCGAATTGGTCTGCTCCAATTCGCTCGGATCGAACCTGCCCGACCGGGCTTCCGGCTTGCTTAAGAATGAGTTACGCCGACTTGGCTCCTTGCTGCTGGGGGTGGCAGAGGAAACGGCGGTACCTGCTGGCGGGGCGCTGGCAGTGGACAGGGAAGGTTTCGCCGCCGAGGTGACGCGGCGCATAGAACAACACCCCAACATTGAGATCATCCGTGAGGAAATGCCCGAGATCCCTGGCGGCTTGTGTGTCATCGCCTCCGGCCCACTGACCTCGTCGCGAATGTCGCGGGCCCTGGCGGCGTTGAGCGGAGAGCAGCATTTATATTTTTACGATGCCATTTCCCCCATCGTGAGCCTGGATTCGATCAATATGGACATCGCCTTCCGCGCGTCTAGATATGGTCGCGGCACGGAGGAAAGCGGGGATTACATAAACTGCCCTTTCACCAAAGGGGAATACGAAACCTTTGTGGCCGCGTTGCTGGCCGCAGAACGCATAGAAATGCGCGGCTTCGAGCAGGAGATCCAGCAAGGGGTTCGCGCTGGGCTGCACGAGTTTTTTGAAGGCTGCCTGCCAGTGGAGATCAATGCCGAGCGCGGCTTGCGCGCCCTGGCTTTCGGCCCCATGCGGCCGGTTGGCCTGGATGATCCGCGCAGCAGCCGTCGGCCTTACGCCGTGGCGCAATTGCGCCAGGACAACCTGGCGGACACGTTGTATAACCTGGTTGGCTTCCAAACTAATCTGAAGTTCGAAGAGCAGCGACGCGTGTTTCGCCTTATCCCCGGATTGGAGGACGCTCGCTTCGAACGCTATGGACAGATGCACCGCAATACCTTCATCAACTCTCCGGCCTTGCTAAACAGCACGCTGCAATTTCGCCGCCGGTCGGATCTGTTCTTTGCCGGCCAGATCACCGGCATTGAAGGCTACGTTGGCAACATCGCTTCCGGCCTTCTGGCAGGCTTAAATGCTAGCCGCATGCATGCCGGCCAAGCGCTGCTGGAGTTACCTGGCACTACCATGCTAGGCGCGCTGTGCCATTACGTCACTCATGCTGCTGCTTCCGATTTCCAACCGATGAAAGCTAACTTTGGCATTTTGCCCGCTTTACCCGAGCTGGGCAAAGTTGGACGCAGGCAGCGGGCTCAGGCATACGCCGGGCGCGCCTTAGCAGACCTCGAAACTTACTTATCCCAAATGGACGGAGGCGAGCCCGCTTTCGCCAGGCAAGCGCAGAGCCCCTCGCTGATCTTGTGAATCAAGCACATCCACTTTTCAAGGTTCTTGTAGCTGTGTTAATTTCCGTTGCGGGGATTTTTCTGGTGCTGGTCCTTTTGACACCGGCGACCCCGGCATTCGACGGCCAGCGCGCGCTGGAGAATGTCGCTTTTCAAGTTGCGTTGGGACCTCGCATTCCCGGGTCCGCGGCCCACGCTGAAGCAGTCGATTGGATGGTGGCCAGCTTACAAGCCGCAGGTTGGGATCTGGAACTGCAGGAGCTTGAGTTTCAGGGACATCCCATCCGCAACGTTATCGCCAAGCGGGGCAGCGGCCCGCCCTGGCTCCTGCTGGGAGCGCACTACGACAGCCGCTTGCTTGCCGACCAGGATCCCGACCTCGCAGCCCGCCAATCCCCTGTGCCGGGCGCCAACGACGGCGCTTCAGGCGTGGCCGTGTTGCTGGAGTTGGCACGCGTGTTACCTCACAGTCTGGACGGGCAAATCTGGTTGGTGTTATTTGACGCCGAGGATAACGGGCTGATCGCAGGCTGGGATTGGATCCTGGGTTCGCGCGCCTTCGCTGAATCATTGACCGCGTACCCGGGCGCTGTGGTCATCGTGGATATGGTCGGCGACAAGGATTTGCAACTTTATTTGGAAGGGAATTCGGATGCAGAGCTGAGTGCCCAGATCTGGGAACAAGCCGCCGCGCTGGGCCATGAGGACGTATTCATTAACTCGGTCAAGCACAGCATGCTAGATGACCATACTCCTTTCCTCGAGCTAGGCATTCCGGCGGTGGATATCATCGATTTCGATTATGCCTACTGGCACACGCAGCAGGACACGCTGGATAAGGTGTCGGCAGACAGTTTGCAAATTGTCGGCGAGACTTTACTTGCCTGGCTGCTCTCTCGTTAAGCTGCTGTTGGCAAAATATACCTCCTGCCTTACACTAGGAAAATGGTTAAGCCCGCCGAACGCATCGCACAACTGAAGCCCTATTTCTTCGCCGATCTAGGCAAGCGCATTGCCGCTCTGCGCGCCAAAGGGACTGATGTTGTTCGCCTCGACATCGGCAGCCCAGACTTGCCTCCTCCCGGCTTCATCCTGGAGGCCATGTTCGAATCCGCTAGCCAGCCCGATACGCATGGCTACACACTGGGGCAAACCCAGCGGTATCGGGAGGCCGTAGCCGCGTATTATCGGAAACGCTTCGACGTCCAACTGGACCCTAAGACCGAAGTGGTGGATTTGATCGGCTCCAAAGAAGGGTTGTTCATCCTCAGCCAGGTCATCCTAAATCCGGGGGATGTTTCGCTCGTTCCAGACCCGGCTTATGCGGTGTATGCCAAGGGCGCCGAGATCGCTGGCGGGCAGCCTTATGCCATGCCTTTGCTGCAAAAAAACGCCTTTCTGCCTGACCTTGAGGCGATCCCTAGCGAAGTCCTAAAAAAAGCGAAAATCCTTTGGCTCAATTACCCCAATAATCCCACCGGCGCCATCGCTGACTTCGGCTTTTTCGAGCGCGCCGTGGCCTTTGCCCGCAAGCATGAGCTGCTCCTGGCGCACGACAATCCCTATTGCGATGTGGGCTTCAATGGCTACCGCGCCCCCAGCCTGCTGCAGGTGCCGGGCGCCAAAGAGGTAGCCATCGAATTCAATTCGCTTTCCAAGACCTACAACATGGCGGGCTGGCGCCTGGGCATGGCGGTTGGCCAAGCGCAGGCGGTTAAGTTCATCGATACCTATAAGAGCCAGCAAGATTCGGCCATCTTTGCGCCCTTCATGGCTGCGGCGGAAGCCGCCATGCTAGGTGACCAATCCTGGCTGGCGGAGCGCAACCGGGTTTATCAGGCGCGCCGTGATGCCGTGGTGGACGCGTTGCATCGCGCCGGGCTGCGCGTAACGCCGCCGCAGGCAGCCCTGTATGTGTGGGTGCCGGTGCCGCAAGGAGCGACCAGCATCGATTTTTGTGCGCGCATGCTGGATGAGATCGCAGTGAGCACGACACCTGGCGTCGTATTTGGCAAACATGGCGAAGGTTATTTCCGCATTTCACTGGTCACTGACGTGGAGCGCTTGCGCGAGGGCGCCGAACGCATTGCAGGCTGGCTGCAGAAACAGCACTAGAGACAGGCACCATGGCAAAAGGAAGAATTCAAAGCTCAATAAAAGGACCAGAACGCACCCTGATGGTGGGGGTGCAATTGGCTGGCGAGCGTTCCTTGCTGCCCATGGAAGATTCGCTGGATGAGCTGACCCTGCTGGCGCGCACCGCGGGTTTGGAAGTGGTGGGGCAGGCTTCCCAACGCGTCGCTACGCCCAATCCCAAGACCCTGATCGGGGAAGGAAAAGTGGAAGAGGTCAAAGCTCTGGCGGAGGAATTGGATGCCAGCGTGGTGCTGTTCGATGATGAGCTTTCTCCCCGCCACCAACGTGAATTGGAAAAGATACTCGGCGAAAATATTCGCGTGGTGGACCGCACCTCCCTTATTTTGGATATTTTCGCTCTGCACGCCAACACCCATGAAGGCGCCCTGCAAGTGGAATTAGCGCAATACGAATACCGCCTGCCGCGGCTCACCCGCGCCTGGACGCATCTGGCGCGCCAGGCCGGCGGCGGCGGGGGACGCGCCGGCGGCGTGGGCGGCGTGGGTTTGCGCGGCCCGGGCGAAACCCAGCTGGAATCCGACCGGACGCAGATCGGGCAACGCATAGCTCACTTGAAGAAGGAGCTGGAAAAAGTTCGCGCCCACCGTAGCCGATATCGCAGCCAACGCAAGCGCGCCCGCGTGCCGGTGATCGCGCTGGTGGGATACACCAATGCAGGGAAATCCACCTTGCTGAACGCGCTGACCCATTCGGATGTGTATGTGGCTGATAAGCTTTTCGCCACGCTGGACCCAACCACCCGGCGGGTGATCCTGCCCGGCGGGCGTGAAGCGCTGTTTACTGATACGGTTGGCTTTATTCAGAAGCTGCCAACCACTCTGGTGGAAGCCTTTCAGGCAACTCTGGAGGAGATCAAGGAAGCCGATCTCCTGGTGCACGTGGTGGATATCACTCATCCCAACGTGCATGCCCAGGCCGAAGCCGTCTTACAAACTTTGGATGAGATCGAGGCCAGCCATGTGCCCATGCTCACCGCGCTGAATAAGATCGACCGTCTAACTGACCCCGACGCAGCCCAGGCGGCTTTGGCAGACTTCGATGACGCCGTAGCCATCTCCGCCTTGCACGGCCAGGGCCTGGATGAATTGCTGGCCGCCACCAGCCGCAAGCTCTACGAAACGCTTTCCTCGATCGAAGTGCTGCTGCCCTATGAGCAGGGCGCGCTCATCGCGTTGTTCCACGAACAAGGCCGCGTGGACCGCATTGTGCATACGCGCAAAGGGGTGCAAATTTCCGGCCGTGTGCCGGGCCGTTTATTGGCGCGGTTCATTCCCTTTTCAAAAAACCACGGGGTTGCGGCCGGAGCGGAATAATGAGCGAACTGCTCACGCAGTTCGCTGCCGATGTCCGCAAGCAAGGCCTGGGCGAGTTGAGGCTGGATGCGGCTACCCGTCACCTGTATAGCACCGACGCGTCCATTTATCAGATAGAGCCGCTGGGCGTGGCGATCCCGCATCACGAAGACGACCTGGTCGGCCTGGTTGCGCTGGCCGTTGCTTATGGTATCCCAGTCATCCCGCGCGGTTCGGGCACCAGCCTGGCTGGCCAAACGATCGGCCCTGCGGTCATCATCGATTTCTCGAGACATCTCAACCAGATATTGGAGATCAATAGCGAAGAACGCTCCGCTTGGGTGCAGCCTGGATTGGTGCTCAACACCCTCAATCAAAGGCTTGACCGCCAGCAGTTGATGTACGGACCCGACCCGGCCTCTTCGGATCGCGCCACCTTCGGGGGCATGTTGGGCAACAATTCCACCGGAGCGCATTCCATCAGTTACGGCATGACCTCCGATAATGTGCTGGCCTTGGACGTCTTGTTGGCGGACGGCTCGCAGGCTCACCTGGAAAGCCTAAAAATGCAAGGAGCCTTGAGCCGCGCTGAAGCCGATACGCTGGAAGGCAGTATCTATCGTGAAGCCCTGCAGATCCGCGAGCAGCACGCTGAATCCATAAAGCAAAACTGGCCGCGCACCTGGCGGCGGGCTTCAGGATACAGCCTAAATTACTTGCTGCCTTGGTCCGCCAGTCGCCCGCCCATGTGGGCGCGCAGCGGCGCGGGGGACCAATATCCACCGATTGACGCCGGGTCGCTTAATTTAGCGCCCCTGTTGGTGGGCTCCGAGGGCAGCCTGGCGGTGTACAAACGCATCCAAGTACGCCTGGTGCCCAAACCTGCTTTCACCGTGTTGGGTGTGCTTTCCTATCCCAGCATTGCCGAAGCTTGCGACGCGGCTCCCGGCTTGCTCAAATTGGAGCCCTCAGCCATCGAGCTCATTCCTCAGGCCATGGTGCGCCTGGCGCGCTCTGTGCCAGCCTACGCGCGGCGTCTATCTTTTGTCCAGGGCGATCCCGAAGCCATCCTGATCATCGAATTTTCCGGGAATACTCAGGCAGAAGCAGAATCCAAATTGCGCTTGTTAGGCGCGGGGGCCGTGCTGGCGTTGACCCCTGCAGAACAGGAACAGGTCTGGGCGGTGCGCAAGGTGGGCTTGGGTTTATTGATGTCCCGACCGGGGGATGCCAAGCCGCTGCCTTTTATTGAAGATGTGGCAGTACCCGTTGAACGGCTCGGAGAATTCGTGCGCGAGTTCCAGGCCATCCTGGAAGCCAACGGCACGGGCGGTGATTTCTATGCGCATGCTTCGGCAGGCTGTTTGCATGTGCGCCCGCTGATCAACCTGAAAACCATACGCGGCATCGAGCAGATGCGCGCCATAACCCAGGGCGTGATGGCAGTCGCCAAGCGGTTGGGTGGGGCGATGAGCGGCGAGCATGGCGATGGCCTCTCTCACGGCGAGTGGCTGGAAGAAACATTCGGACCCGATCTCAACAACGCCTTCCGCGGCCTTAAGCTGGCCGCAGATCCCAAGGGCCGGCTCAATCCGGGCAAGGTGCTCACACCTCAGCCTATGCATCTTAATTTGCGCTATGGGCCGACTTATCGCGCCGAGCCCTGGTTGCCGATCCTGGATTTTAGCAACCAGGGCGGCCTGGGCGGCGCCATCGAAATGTGCAATGGTGCCGGGGTCTGCCGCAAAGATGGCGGAGTCATGTGCCCTTCGTTTCAGGCCACTCGCGAGGAAATGCACAGCACCCGCGGCCGCGCCAACCTGCTTCGTGCCCTAATTTCCACAGGGCTGCCAAAGGGCGCGGATGCCGAGAAAGCAGCCCATAGCGCCCTTGACCTGTGCCTTGAATGCAAAGGGTGCAAGGCAGAATGCCCCTCAGGCGTGGATGTGGCCAAGCTTAAATACGAATTCCTGCACTCCTACTACAAACACCATCGCCGGCCTCTGCGTGATTATTTGTTTGCGTATATTGGGGGACTGGGCCGTCTGGCTCAACCGGTTGCGCCACTGATCAACCTGGTCTTGCAGAGCCGGGTGGGCAAGCTCACGGGGGAACGTTTGGTTGGCCTTTCCGCAAAACGTGGGTTACCGCCATTTATATGGCAGTCAGCTCGTTGGCGACGTTCCCTTGCCGAAGCCAACGTGCTCCTGCTGCGTGATGCATTTACAGAACTCTTTTATCCGAAACTTGCTCGCGCCGCCATCAGGGTTTTGCAAGCTGCGGGATTGACCCCCTATATGCTGCCCACCGTTGGAGCCGGACGAACGCTGATCTCCAAAGGCTTTTTATCCCAGGCCAAGCGCCACGCCCAACGCGTGGTGGGCGAGATCGAGAAACTCGATCCTGAAGGCCGGCTGCCGATCCTTGGTATCGAGCCATCAGAAATCTACACGTTGCGGGACGAGTATCTGGCCCTGCTGCCAGAGAGGTCCGGAGTGCGCGCTTTGGCGCAGCGTATC
>DATBWP010000066.1:0-3841 GCA_036514735.1 Anaerolineales bacterium | reverse complement strand
TGTTTCGGCTTCCGTGAGGTATCCAAGCCGGGTTGAAAGTTCCAATTGAGTATCCAGTTCTGCAAGCGATCCCAGAGCAATTCGGATAAATCTGCTAAATTCGGAGTTTGTCGATCCTCTAGCCTGGCCTTCCGCAATGTTAGAAGGAACCGAAACAGCAGCTCTCTGTATCTGACTTTTTAAGCCATAAGATTCCGCATTTGGGAATTTGCCGCTTAGCAAATAAACCTGGGCGACAAGATCCATTGCTTTTTGCCAAACGAGCAAATTCTTATAGTTTTGGAGGTCTTCCTGCACATTGCTCGACACAATGCTAGCGTCTGGTTGGCTGGTTCGTTGCATTTTTCTGTCAACTGTATGCTGTTAACCGTCAACTGATTTACGACCAGGTGCTGTTGAACGATTGAATAGCCTGTTTCAACTTCTCTTTCAATTCATCGCTGAGCGCTTTCTTGGTGCGGATCTCTTTGAGCAGATCGGCATGCGATGAATCCATGGTACGCAACAAGGCGGCTTCCCATTCGGTCATGCGTTCGATTTCGATCTTGTCGGCCAGGCCGCTGGTGCCGGCATAAATAGCAACGACTTCGTGTTCCAGGGGCACAGGCTGATATTGAGGCTGCTTGAGGATTTCCTGCAGCCGCTGGCCGCGGTTGAGCTGGTCCTGGGTGGCCTTATCCAGGCTGGAGCCGAATTGGGCAAAAGCGGCCAGCTCGCGGAAGGAGGCCATGTCCAGGCGCAGGCCGCCGGCCACCTGCTTCATGGCTTTCGTCTGGGCGTCGCCGCCCACGCGCGAGACCGAGAGGCCGGCGTTGATCGCCGGGCGGATGCCGGCATAGAACAAGTTAGCTTCCAGGTAGATCTGTCCATCGGTGATGGAGATGACATTAGTGGGCACGTAGGCAGACACATCGCCGAGCAAGGTCTCGATGATCGGCAGCGCAGTCAGCGAGCCGCCCGAGCCTTGCAGCTTGGCGACCTTATTGTCGCCTTTGTTTTCTTTTAGCGCTGCCTCGGCATTGTGCTTGGCCAGCGGCCCGCCATAGATTTGCTTATCAACCGCGTCCTTCTCCGTAGCCTCATCTTCTTTATAAGACTTAGCCACCAGCACATAGCGATCTGCCAGGCGGGCGGCGCGTTCCAGCAGGCGGGAGTGCAAATAAAACACATCGCCGGGATAAGCCTCGCGCCCGGGTGGGCGGCGCAGCAGCAAAGAAACCTGGCGGTACGCCCAGGCATGTTTGGATAAGTCGTCGTAGACAATCAGCGCATCGCGCCCGGTTTCCATGAACTCTTCGCCGATGGCGCACCCGGAGTAAGGGGCAATATATTGCAGGGCGGCTGGTTCCTCGGCCGAAGCCACCAGCACCACGGTGTGATCCATGGCGCCGTGCTCTTCCAGGATGGCGACGGTGCGGGCTATGCCGGCCTTCTTTTGGCCGATGGCGACGTAGATGCACAGCAGGTCCTGCCCTTTTTGGTTGATGATGGTGTCGATGGCCAGGGCAGTTTTGCCGGTTTGGCGGTCGCCGATGATCAACTCACGCTGGCCGCGGCCCACCGGGGTCAGCGAATCGATGGCTTTGATGCCCGTCTGCACGGGCGTGTCCACGTCCTTGCGCTGGATGACGCCGGGAGCAATGCGCTCGATGGGGCGGTAATGGTCAAAGGCGATGGGTCCCTTGCCGTCAATGGGCTCGCCCAGGGCGTTGACCACGCGCCCGATCATGCCATCGCCCACCGGCACGGAGGCGATGCGGCCGGTGGAACGGACGGTCATGCCCTCTTCAATGCCGGAAAATTCGCCCATGATGATGATGCCGACATTGTCCTCTTCCAGGTTGAAGGCAATGCCCATCACCCCATTCTCGAACTGCACCAGTTCCTGAGCCTTCACCTGGGCCAGACCGGTGGCGCGAGCAATGCCGTCACCTGCCTCGCTCACCGAGCCCACGTCGCGCAATTCCAGCTCGGGCTTAAAATCCTGGATTTGTTTCTGCAAGCTTGTAGAAATATCTTTGATCAGGTCAGACATTGAGCCAGCTCCGCGCGAAAATAAAGGGCGAATAGATTGGGATTGATAATAACTGAAAGGGTTTTGTTTGTCCAGCAATTCACAAAGTGGCTCAATGTAGCTTCACGCTGGGGTTTTCGCCTTCATCCCTAAGGCCCCAACCTGGCATCACACGAAAAAGGTCAAGGATTTTGGGACAGCAAACCTAATTGGTATAATTTTTTGTTTCGCGTACAAGGATGAAAAAGAAACAAAGCTTGTCCCCTCACCGTACGGCCGACCTGGAGCCCTTGCGCGCCAAGGTGCAGCGCCGCCGGGAATACCTGGCCTTGCTCGAGACCGAACTGTCGAACACGCGCAGCATCGTGCAAGAATTCACCCGTCTATACAATCAGCGCATTACCCCGCTGGAGAACGAACAAGCCCGCCTGCGCAAGCTACTGGATGAACTGACCGCCGACCAGGCGCCACCGCCCAGCGGCTGGCAAGGGCGCGGCAGGCAGGCCCCGCCGCAGCCTGAGGCGAACGGCTACCAGGAAGCGGAGCCGCTGCCGAAGGAAAAGCCGCCGGCGTCCCGTGACCCGGACTATGAGCGCAAGGTACGTGAGCTATTTCGCCGCTTGGCCAAGCAATACCATCCGGACCTGGCGCTGAGCGCCGAAGAGAAACAGCGCAACGCCGGGATCATGGCCGAGATCAACCAGGCTTACATGGCTAAAGACCTGGCCTCCCTGGAAAGCCTGGCGCTAAGCCACGTCACCCCCGAAGTCTTTTCAGCGCTGCCGGAAGCCGAGCTGGCCCGCCTTACCCTGGAATTGCGCCAGCTGGATGCGCAGGTCTTCGAAGTGGAGCAGACCATCCGCGAGCTGGACCTTTCGCCGGCGATGCAGATGCACAGCGACCAACGCAGCGAACGCGGCGGCCGGCGGGATGTGTTGACCGAGATGGAAACGGAGTATCGCGGGCGGATCAACGATCTGCGCGATCAATTGCTGGGCCTGGGGATGGAAGTCTAGCAGGGGAGCGGGGGAGTGGGGGAGTGGAGGAGAAAAAGAAATACTCAACTCAACCAATTCTGTCATTCCGAGCGAAGCGAGGAATCCCTTTCCTGCAAACTATCATTCATTGCAGAAAAGGGATTTCTCGGTCGCTACGCTCCCTCGGAATGACAAGTAGGGGAGAAGGCGCGGAAAGACTGCGATGATTTACTTACTT
Source organism: Anaerolineales bacterium (assembly GCA_036514735.1). Lineage (GTDB taxonomy): Bacteria > Chloroflexota > Anaerolineae > Anaerolineales > UBA11579 > JAMCZK01. The sequence goes on along the minus strand of DATBWP010000066.1, from coordinate 612 downwards.
AAATACTTCAGCGCTAATTTCAGCCGTTCTTCCAATTCAACCGGCGCGTCTTTGGGGATGGATTGCAGAGAAGCCTGGGCTTCCACCACGCTGTAACCCAAACCGGTGAGCGCTTCCAGCAGGTCGCCATCGCCGGTTTGGCGTTGCAGGGCTAGTTCGTCGCCTTCGGCGGGCAGCACGCGGTCGGCCAGGTGCAGCAGGATCTTCTGGGCGGTCTTGCTGCCCACCCCGGGCACTTTGCTGATGACCGCGCTGTGCCCATTGACCACCGCGGCGCGCAGGGCCGCCGGCGTGAGGTTGGAGAGCAGCGCCAGCGCCAGCCGCGGCCCGACGCGGTCGACGCCTAACAGCAGCACAAACAAATTGCGGCTGTCGAGGCTGGGAAAGCCATACAGGCTCAACTCGTTCTCGCGCACCACCAGGTAGGTATGCAACGAGAGGATCTGGCCGACGTGCGCTTCTTGCAGCAGCGGTTTGGGGACGGAGACTTTAAAACCCACCCCGGAAATTTCCAATGTCAGGCTGTTTTCGTCGAGGTGGGTTACGCGCCCACTGAGGCTGGCGATCATCACAGAGTGGTTAGATCAGCATGACTACGCCGATACCTACCAC
>DATBWP010000065.1:0-2785 GCA_036514735.1 Anaerolineales bacterium | reverse complement strand
CGGCCTAGCCCCCAGGTGCCAAAACCGAGCTGGGGGATAAGGACGTTATTTGCCAACCGCAATTCCGGTGTTTTCACCAGCACCCACTAAGTTTCAAAGAAGTTCATACCCACGCCCATCTTGGCTAGGCCTGCGCTGGCCCAGTGTTCCACCAGCGCCGAATCGGCCTCGATATTTTTGAACAACGCAGGAATAGCGCGGGTGTCACCGATCAGCGCCAGCGCTCGGACCGCTTCAGCTTTGGCTTGGGGCGACTCTTGCTCCAGGATTTCCAGCAGCCCGGGAACCGCCTGGCTGCCTAAGGAAACCAGCGCGTTGGCGGACAGGCGAGCCAGCAGGCTATCCGGGCTGCCCAGCAGCCCCAGCAGCGGCCGGATGGCGGCAGTTTGGGGGCGCTTGGACAAGCCCAGAGCCGCGCATTGGCGAACCGCCAGGTCAGGGTCCGAGAGGCTGGTCACTAATAATTCTCCCGCTTGTTCTTGCGAGAATTCCGAGAAGGCGCGAACAACCCACCAGCGCAGGTTAGCGTCGCTTGTCCTCACTAAGTGGACCAATTCCTGAAGCGCTAAGTTTCCATGCGCTGCCAGGGCGTTTGCCGCCTGTTCGGCGCGGCTGGGATCCCCGCTCTGCAACTCGGCGAGCAAGGCGCTCAGTGCTGCCACTTAGTCCGCCGCGGATTTAGGTGGCGGAACTTCCAGCTTTTCCTTGGGGGTGCTGATGAACTTTTCTCCCACTTCGATAAGCATCACGGGGATGTCATCGATCACTGGATATTTTCTTCCGCATTCTCTGCAAATAAACCAAGCCTCTTTGTAAAATTCCAATTCCCCATTGCCTTGCTGCACGCAATGGGGACAGCGCAGGATTTCGATGAGCTCTTTACTAACCATTAGATCTCCTCTTCATTAGTTGACTGGTTCAATGCGTGCCCCCAGGCTGCGCAGGTTATCTTCCAGGTTTTCATAGCCGCGGGTGATGTGCTCGATCCCGTGTATACGTGAGCGACCTTGCGCCATAATGCCGGCGATCAAATAGGTGAACCCCGCACGCAAGTCGGGCACGGTGATCTCGGTGGCCCGCAATTTTGTGGGCCCCTTGACTACCGCGCTATGCTGGTACTCACGGGCATCGAAGCGGCAGCGATGGCCGAGGCAGGTGTTATACAGGGCGATCTCTGCCCCCATCTGCTGCAGGGCGCTTACGTAGCCGAAGCGGTCTTCGAAAACGGTCTCGTGCACCACAGACATGCCCTCGGCCTGGGTCAGCAGCAACAAAAACGGGGATTGCCAATCGGTCATGAAGCCGGGGTGCACACTGGTCTCCAAATGGATGGCACGTAAAGGCCCGTTGTGGAAGAAGCGGATACCGTCTTCGTGTACCTCGAAAAGGCCGCCTACGCGTCGCAACGTGTTGAGGAAAGTGAGTAGGTCTTGCTGCCTGGCATGCTTGACGAATACATCGCCGCCTGTGGCGATAGCAGCCACGCCTAACGAGGCGGCCACGATGCGGTCGGGCATCAGCCGGTGGCGGGCGCCGGACAATTTGGAGACGCCTTCGACAACGAAGGTGCGATCGACTTTGTAATCAATGATGGCGCCCATCTTTTGCAAATAGATCACCAGGTCCATCACTTCCGGTTCGATGGCTGCATTGCGGATGGTGGTGCGGCCTTTGGCCAGGGTGGCGGTCATCAACAAATTTTCCGTTGTGGTCACGCTGGGGTAGGGGAGCTCGATGTCGGCGCCGCGCAGCTCTTTGGCTTCGATCACGTAGCGGCCGTCCTCATGGCGCACTTGAGCGCCCATCCTTTGCACGCCTTCCAGGTGGAAATTCACCGGGCGGGGGCCGATCTGGTCGCCGCCGGCCGCGGCGGGGATGACCGCCCGCCCCAGGCGGTGCAGCAACGGGCCCATCATCATGATGGCCAGCCGGTTGCGGTTGCCTAGCTCGGTGCTGATGGCGTCCCTGGTGAGTTTGGCGGTATGCACCTGCAGGCGGTGGGCGCTTTCGGACTTGAAATGCGCCCCGACCGATTCGCAAATTTCCTGGGTGATGTGCCGGTCGCCAATATCCGGCACGTTGGAGAAGTGGCTGGGCTGGTCGCTTAGCAGAGAGGCGACTAAGAGTTTGGTGATCGAATTCTTGGCGCCGCTAACCGCGATCTCCCCCTTCAGGGGGACACCGCCTTCGATCGTCCAGGTGCTCATCTCAGTTATTCTGCCCTTTGACTGGTTTAGGCGGCATGTTGGGTGTGCCTGGCCCGTATTGGTAAACGGCTGCCCAGGCTTGATAATGCGTGTTGATAAAATCCTCGTACAAGAGGACTCCATCGCGGTACACCCAGCGAGTGATGCCCACGTCGGCGCCTTGAGCTGCCCAATCCACCTGTTTCACCTCGCCTTTCGATAACTCAGGATTCTCTTCATACACGGGATCGGGCGCATCTTCTACGTTCTGGACCCCGGTCGTGTCCCATTCCACCGTGCGGCCATCGCTGGTTGAATAGAATTTCCAGGTGAGTGTACGCGCTGCCTCGTTAGTATAGGTTTCCATCAAGAGCCAGTAAGGTGTGTCGTTTTGGAATTTGAAATCGACAATTGGTGCATACACCGTAGCGTCCAGGCCCACCAAATTGGTGTTGGTGTTGCCGGCTGCATTCATTTCGTAATAACCGACGCGATAGGCATGCGGCCAGCGTTCAACGATCGGGAAGCCGGCAAAGAAGACCGTGCGGAACAGGGTGGTGCTGACCTGGCAAACCCCGCCGCCCACACCCTTAATCGTC
>DATBWP010000064.1:0-2154 GCA_036514735.1 Anaerolineales bacterium | reverse complement strand
GTTCGAGCCGCCATAGGGGATCAGATAAGGCTTCCGTGACCGGCTTTTTGATTCTTCATAAACCGCCTGCAAGGTGGCATCCCGGTCTTCTTTTGAGGTCCAGCGGATTTCTGCATTAAACAACCCGTCCAATAATAAATTCCCCGTGGGCTCTGTCTCTTCGCCAACCAGCACCAGGATGCATCCCAATCCTAGGTGTGCTGCGGCAGCTGCAGTCTGGCGGCAGTGGTTGGATTGGATGGCTCCGGCAGTGATGAGCAGATTAGCGCCGCCAGCTAGCGCTGCGGCGCATAAGGTTTCCAACTTGCGGGTCTTGTTGCCGCCAAAGGCCAGACCGGTCTGGTCGTCGCGCTTAACCGTGAGTTGCGGCCCACCTAGAAGGTCCGTGAGGCGCGGGAGGGCCTGAATGGGAGTGGGCAGTTGGGCCAGGGCGACTCGTGCCAAACTGGTCATCCTGGTTCTTCGGAGAGCACCTGACGGCGAGTAAGTCCGCGGCCACGCCAGCGCATGATGGAGATCACGCGTGGAAGAACCCGCGTATACAGGGAATACAGCATGGGTTGGATGGCCAGGTCCCAGGCTCCGATGTGGCGCACCGGATAAGCGCCTAGCCCCTGTTTGAAGCGATAGACGCCCCACATGGGGTCGCGGTCATTGAAATCATCAGGTGCACCCCAAAGATCGTAGATCGTGCAACCCGCCGTCTGGCTGGCTTTGATCGCTTCCCATTGCAGGAGATAGTTGGGCATCCAATCCCGGGCCAGGTTGCGAGACATGCCGTACAGGTACCAAGAACGCTTGCCAAAGATGAACAACATAAGGCCGGCGACCGGCTGAGCGTCCACTTCGGAGACAAGCGGAATCAGGATGCCTGCCTCAAAGAACGATTTCCACACTGTCTGGTAATAATCCTCGCTACGAATGACAAAGCCATCCCTGACGGAGGTCTCCGCGTACATGGCATACAACTGGGAAAAATCCTCGCGCCCTCCACGTCGCACCTTGACGCCCTTGCGTTCAGCCAGGCGCAGGTTGTAGCGCGTTTTTTGCTTCATTTCCGCTAGTAGCTGCTCTTCAGATTTTTGCAGGTCAACGAACATGGTGTTGCGCATTTGTACCTGTTCGTGGGAAAAGCGCCACCCGCCTGCTTTTAACTCCTTCTGGATCTCGAAACCTAGCGGGTTTTCGACCGCAGTTTCTGCTCCAGGAAGGCCTGTGCCCAGGCTGAGGTCAGGGTCCACTTTGATAAAAAAAGCGCCAACCTCTCGGGCCATAGATATCAAATCTTTCAAAACGCGGGTGCGCAGTTCTTTATCGTTCCAATCGCGCAACAGCGGACCCTTAGGCACATAGCACATGCTGAGTGCCTTGGCGATGCCTGGGATGCGCATGGTGCGTTGCAGGATCTGCGCGGCGGCCACGGTTTGGCCGGCTTGATCCTCCCAGGTCTTGTAATGCGGGAGCCAGCCAAAAGGCATTTTGGCCTGGCCCCACTCCCGTGTTTGCAGAAGATGGGGATCAGGCAGACGGGAGATTATTTGGTTCCAGGAATCCGGAATTGAAGTCATTTCTGGGCAGCGCTCACGTGATGGCCTTGAAGTCAGGTAGTGGCGTTGTGCCGAGTTCCGCCCCAGGTAGCAGTTTCCCCAAAAACTTGATGATCTCCGCGCTGTTTGATGCTTTTGCAAGCTCCTCAAGTTGGTTTACAGCGTCATAAAGCGGTTCACCCGAGAGCCTTTGCATTTCGATTACGCGGTGGATGTCGGCATGCGCTGTGTGCTGGTAATCGGCTCCCTCTTCTTTGAGCTTTTCACTGAGCTTTTCGCCTGGCCGCAACCCGCTGAACTCGATGGCAATATCCTCGTCCGGTTCAAGGCCTGAAAGCCGAATGAGGTCTTGAGCTAAATCGAGGATGCGCACCGGCTCACCCATCTCAAGCATGTAGACCTGGCCTGCCTCCTCAAACGCGGCGGTCTGCAAGACCAGGTGAACTGCTTCAGGGATGGTCATGAAATAGCGTTCCATGTCGGGGTGGGTGATGGTAACCGGTCCGCCCAAGGCGATCTGTTGTTTGAAGAGGGGAACCACAGAGCCCCGGCTGCCAAGCACGTTGCCAAAACGCACTACGGAGTAGGCTTTTTGGGAATGTGCCGC
>DATBWP010000063.1:0-5495 GCA_036514735.1 Anaerolineales bacterium | reverse complement strand
GGCGCGATCATGCCCTATTGAATGCGCCTAAGCTTCTGCAGCGAGGGTTTTTCGCTGTCGTACACACGTTTATTCCCATCGCCTAAAGCCTGCTCGGTAACGCGGATATATTTCACCAGCCGTTGCAGGCCGCCCGGCTCCACCGAGGCTGCCTGGTCGCTTCCCCACATGGCGCGGTCCAGGGTGATGTGACGCTCTACCAGGCAAGCTCCCAAGGCTACCGCCACGGCTGAAATAACCAGGCCGACCTCGTGCCCTGAATACCCCACAGGCACCGGGAAGGCCTGGCGTAAGGTGTCAATCATGCGTAGGTTCAGTTCTTCCGGCTCGCAAGGATAGGTGCTGGTGGTATGGGTCAGCATCAGGTTATCCACACCCAATACCTCGACCGCGGCCTTGATCTGTTCCATGGTTGACATGCCCGTGGAGAGGATAATGGGTTTGCCCGTTTTTTTAAGTTGCTTGAGCAAATTATGGTCGGTCAGACAAGCGGAGGGCACTTTGTAACAGGGGGTGTCGAATGCCTCCATGAAATTCACCGACTCGTCGTCCCATACGGAAACAAACCAATCCAGGCCTTTTTGTTTGCAATGGACTTCGATCTGGCGATATTGCGCTTCACTAAACTCCACTTTGCGACGATAGTCCAAATAACTAATGTAACCCCAGGGAGTCTCGCGCATTTTATCTTTTTGATCGGCAGGGACAGCCAGTTCAGGGGTTCGTTTTTGAAATTTGACCGCATTGGCGCCAGCCCACTTGGCCAGGTCGATCAACTGCTTGGCAATTTCAATATCGCCGTTGTGGTTGATACCGATCTCGCCCACGATGAATGTGGGATATCCCTCGCCGACAAGCTGCTTGCCAATGCGTAGCTCGCGCTTCATTTAGTCTCCTTGGGGTTATTCGCCAGGATCAGGTCACACAGTTCGCGCACAGCACCCTGGCCGCCACGTTTGCTCAAAACGAGATCCGCCTTCCCCAATACCTCAGGGTGTGCGTCCGCCACGGCAATTCCACAAGCCACCAATGGGAAGCAAGGCAAATCGTTGGTGTCGTTGCCCAGGAAGACAGTTTCCTCTGGGGAAACGGAACGCTCGGTGAGGATCTCCTTCAAAGCTGGCCCTTTGTTTTCAATTCCTTTTTTGTATGGAATGCCCAGTTTCTTACAGCGGGCAGCCACCACCGGGTTCTCTTCCATGGAGATCACCACAGCGTCCACCCCGGCTTGCGCGAGCATCCAGATGCCCAAGCCGTCGCTGCGGTTGGCGGCCACCTGTTCTTTGCCCACTTCATCCACCCAGATGCGGTTATCGGTCAGCACGCCGTCAAAATCCATGACCAGCAATTTAACCCGCTTTGGCAGCGGCCGCGGAGCCGCTCCCGGACGTACAAGGTCGAGTTCGTTACTGGCTGCCAGTCCTTCTGCGCGCCGCCAATCTTTGAGCGTATCGATATCCACAGCGTAGCGCGCGTCAATGAGCAGCGGCCAGATCACGTCGCCGCTCATGCTCTTATTTTCGAGGATAGTGGCAGTACGGATCGCGTCGATATGGCCGGTTTGCCAATAGGTCTGCGGCAATCTCTGGCGCGGCGCATTGTAGGGCTCACGAATGCTTTTGGTCTTCAGCAAGGGCTGCATGGAACCATTTTTAGCGAAGGTCCACATCTTATAAGGGTTCTGTCCGGCAGGAACTACCCCGCGAACGGAATCTGCGTTTTTATGGGTGAGCAGAGTCTCCACGGCGCGGTCGACCAGATCCCTAGGGCGCAAAGGAGAGGTCGGGCGTAATTGCACGACAATATCCGGGCGATACTTTTCGTGCTTAGCCAGCCAACGCAATGCATGCTGAAAGGCGGGAAGGTCTGGCGTGTCATCTTGCGCATACTCGGCAGGTCGCAAGAAGGGCGCTTCAGCGCCGTATTTGCGGGCAAGGTCAGCCAGAGCTTGGTCATCGGTTGAGACGATCACCCGGTTCACCTTTTTGGCTTGCAAGCCGGCCGCAATGCTGTAGGCCAGTAAAGGATGGCCCAGAAAGGGACGGGCGTTTTTGCGAGGGATGCTTTTCGAGCCGCCACGCGCCGGCACAATAGCCAGGACCTCGAGTCGTTTCGCGCTCACCAAGCTGTCCATCCTCCATCCACCACCAGGTTTGCCCCTGTCATATAGCTGGATGCATCGGAGGCCAGGAAGAGCAGAGCGCCGTTCATCTCTTCGGGTTGGGCCATGCGTCCCAACACCGTGCGAGCTGAATAAGCCTGAGTGAACTGCTCGTCGTGGGCGTTGAAAACGCCGCCGGGTGTAAGGGCATTAACGCGGATGTTCTTTTCCCCGTAATAAGTGGCCAGGTATTTGGTCAGCCCGAGGATGCCGGCCTTCGTCACGCTGTAATCGACGGGCTTGTATTGCGGGGCCTCCCCCGGCTTCTGATAGATGCGCTGGTCCGGCCCGCCAAGGCCGTAGGTGGAACAGAGGTTAATGATGACTCCGCCGCCTTGCTTCAACATGTGCTGGACGGAAGCCTGAGAGCAAAGGAAGGCCCCGGTGAGATTGACCCGCAAAGCGGCTTCCCAGGCTGGGAGGGGATAATCCTCGAAGGCGCTGCTGTGTTTGCCCTGGCCAGTTTGGTCAAATTTGGGATCGAGGGCGGCGCTATTGACCAGGATATCGAGACGGCCAAATTGCCGCACGGCTGCGGCGACTATGGCCTGCGCGGAGGCCGGATCGCCAACGTCGGCGGCTTGCGCCGCGGCCTTTTGGCCGGACGCAAGCAAATTTTTGGCAAGCTGCTGGGCTGCCGCCTGATTTATATCGGCAACCAGCACCGCAGCTCCCGCCTCGGCCAGCGTCGTGCAAAACTGGCGCCCGAGCAGACCGGCGCCGCCGGTTACCACGGCGACGCGGCCACTCAGATCAAAGGACTTAGCCAGGTTTGCCATTTATCGGGGCAGAGCTGCCCCTTAATTATGCAGCTTTTTCGGCCCGGTGGTTGGTTGTGGGCAGCAGCAAGCCGCATTCTTCCAGGTATTGAATGATCTGCCGGGCATTCTGCTCGGGAGAGTTCCTTACTGTATCCACCATGATTTCCGGGTTTGGAGGCGCCTCGTAAGGGTCATCTACCCCCGTGAAGCCCTTGATATCGCCGCGGCGGGCTTTGGCATACAGGCCTTTTACGTCGCGCTGTTCGCAAACCTCAATAGGCGTGTTTACAAAGACTTCCAGGAAGCGCTCTTCCCCGACCATCTTACGACATTCGTTGCGGGCGGCGCGGAAGGGGCTAATGGCGGCGCAGATCACAGCGCCATGCTGGCGCACCAGCTCGCCGGCCACAAAGCCGATGCGTAGGATATTGGTATCGCGGTCTTCCCGGCTGAAGCCAAGACCCTTGGAGAGATGGGTGCGCACCACATCGCCATCTAGCACGGTCACCTGGCGCCCATGCTCCATAAGCATGGAAGTCACGATCTGGGCAATGGTGGACTTGCCGGCGCCACTGAGACCGGTGAACCACAAGCAGAAGCCTTGCTTGTGGCGGGGAGGATACATTTCCATCAAGATCTCGGAGGTTTCGCGGCGGGTGAACCATTCAGGCAGATAGTTGCCTTTGGCTAAATAGTCATCTCGGACCTGGGTCCCAGAGATATTCAAGATGCGCGCCCCTTTGGGTTCCGTGCCCGCTTCCACATACCGCCCATCATCTGCCAGGTAGAGCAGTTCTTTGAAAGGCAGCATGTGCACACCGACTTCGTCCTGGTGTTTGGCAAGCAATTCCTGGGCATCATAGGGGCCATAGAAAGGCTTACCGGAAGCATCTTTACCGGGGCCGGCATGATCGCGGCCCACGATGAAATGCGTGGCGCCATAGTTGCGGCGAATCAGGGCATGCCACACCGCCTCGCGCGGTCCGGCCATACGCATGGCCAGGGGCAATAGGCTCAGCATGGTATTGCTTTTGTCGTAATAATTTTCGACCAAGGCGCGGTAGACGCGCACGCGGGTGTAATGGTCCACATCGCCGGGCTTGGTCATTCCTACCACGGGATGGATCACCAGGCTGCCATTCACTTGCTCGGCGGCGCGCTTGGTAAGCTCTTCGTGGATGCGGTGCATGGGATTGCGCGTCTGGAAAAAGACCACGTTGTTATTGCCCATGAGCTCCAATTGCTCGCGCACTTCGCCTGGTGTACGACGCAATTCAGCGAAGTCGCTGTAGGCGGGGAGCTCGAATACCTGCAGCTTTCCGGAGATGCACACATCTCCCCAACGGATCATTTCGGAGACCAGGGGATGGCGGGGATCCGTGGTACCTAACACCTTGCGGGCTTCGACCTGCGGGTCCCAGGAGAAGGTCTCCTCGATATCCATGATGGCAAATGCATTGTTGCGCACATTGCGCAGGACTACCTGCTCAGCGCCTTTGGGCAACTCTTCTTTTTTCACAGTGAGCGTAATAGGGATGGGGAAGAGCATGCCATTGGCCAGGCGCATCTCATCCATCACGTGTTCGTAGTCGGCCTTGCCCATGAAACGATCTAGGGGCGAGAAAGCCCCAACCGCCAACAATTCCAAATCATGCAGGGAGCGCTGGGAAATGCGCACGTCCGGCAGATTGCTGGTCAGTTCGATCAGCGCTTCGCGTTCAGCGCCGCTCTTGACCAGGTTGACCAGAGCGCCGCCATAGGGGGTGGTTAGTTTTGTTTTTTGTTTTTCTAGGACTGCCATCTGAACTCCAAATATTTGATTTTTAACCCGCACAAAACAGCCTGCTTATCTAAGCAGGCTGTCAAGGGGGCTGCGTCGGAAATAATACCATGAAGAATTGCAAATTGGCGCTGGTAATCCCTCTCCCTCTTCCGCCTTAAGTTTTTTCCTTGACAAAGCGGCGAATACAGGCCGGAATACTCGATTCCGTGCTTTAATACCTCATATGCACGGGCTTTTGCCGTTTTCACTCACCTTTGGGGCCGCCAAGCGCCTTGAGGCCTCCCATACACTTCCAACATAGCTGTGCGTGGATGTTGGAATGGGTAATGGGTACCTGCCTCATGTGGGCACCACCCCCACCTCGTTAAAATAATTAAAACTTCGTTGGGGACTATTCGAGAGTACCAGTGTTTATAATGCCACTGACATGTTAAGGCCTCCGAGCATCACGCCGAAAAACGCCATCCTGTTCAGCCTGGCGGGGTTGCTTCTGATCCTGGCCGCCTTTTCTATCTACGCTTTTCGCTTCATCGAGCGCACCAGTTTCGAGGTGGATGGCCAGCATTATTATGCCCTGTTCGACGACGCCATGATCTCCATGCAGTACGCCCGCAACCTGGCGGACGGCCACGGCCTGGTGTGGAATACAGGCGGAGAGCGGGTGGAGGGGTTTAGCAATCCCTTATGGGTCTTTTACATGGCGTTCTTTCATTTATTCCCCATCGCCAGTTCCCAGATTAGCCTGGCCCTGCAGATCAGCGGGGCTGTCTTTTTATTTGCCAACCTTTTG
>DATBWP010000062.1:0-2551 GCA_036514735.1 Anaerolineales bacterium | reverse complement strand
GGCGAGAAGGTGGCCCTGGAAACTATCCGCCACCACCGCCTGCTGGAGCTGTTCCTGCACCAGATGCTCGGCTACGAATGGGACCAGGTGCACGAAGAAGCCGACCGCCTGGAGCACGTCATCTCGGAGCAGTTCGAAGCGCGCATTGCCGAAGCCCTGGGCGACCCCAGCCTGGACCCGCACGGCGATCCCATCCCGCGCACCGATCTCAGCCTGCCCAATTCATCCGCCACTCTGCTCAGCAGCCTGCGCCCCGGGCAGCGCTCGCGGGTGGTGCGCGTGCGCGATACCGCCCCCGACTTGCTGCGCCACCTGAGCCTCTTGGGCGTGGTGCCCCAGGCCGAACTGACTGTCACCAAGTATTCGGAATACGACGGCAACCTGCATCTCAAAGTTGGAGACAGCAAAAAAGAGATCGTGTTCGGCCCGCGCATCACCAACCAGGTTTACGTAGAAACAGTCTAGTACTCATCAAGCAGCCTGCGAGCAAAATATTTTTGCCACCTTTTTTGGAGGCTAAGATGAAAGATATCGGGCAAATCTTCACATCAGGTTTGTGGCAAGTCAAAAAAGGAAAGGAGAAGGAATTTATCGAAGCCTGGCAGCAGTTCGCTACCTGGACCGGCGCGACTCAAAAAGGTGTGGGAGAAGGGAGACTACTTCAAGATCTTGAGCATTCCGATAGATTTATATCCTTTGGACCCTGGGAAAACGAAGACAGGATAGCAGAATGGCGCTCAAGGCCAGAGTTCGCAGCCTTTGTCAAAATGGCACGAGAACTATGCGAGGATCTCCAACCTCGTACATTAAAGGTGGTTGGTTACTCAAGTCCCAATAGTTAAATAGCTCTTTTTTGGGGCAATTGCCAAATTATATTAAAAGTAGCTTGAGGGTATGGGACGGCGGTCCAGGATGGCAGAAGAGCATGCTTCACGCTGAGATAAACGGCCGTTCGATAGCCTACAAGCGAGCTGGCGCTGGTCCCGCACTGGTTCTGTTGCACGGTTTTACGCACGACTCGCGGGTGTGGCGTCCACAACTCGAAAGCCTTTCTGACGCGCTCACTGTCATCGCCTGGGACGCCCCAGGCGCTGGTCAATCGGTTGACCCACCCGAAACATTCGAAATAGCTGACTGGGCGGATTGCCTCGCCGGGCTCTTAGACTCGGCTGGGGTACAACATGCACATATACTTGGCCTTTCATGGGGAGGACTCCTCGCGCAGGAATTCTATCGCCGCTACCCGCAGCGATCACTATCGCTTATCTTGGCAGATACGTACGCCGGCTGGAAGGGTTCGCTTCCTGCACCGATTCCTGAGGAGCGCTTGGCCGCTTGCCTACGAGATTCCCATCTTCCCCCAAGCGAGTTCGTACCAAAGTACCTGCCAGGAATGTTCAGCGAGTCACCCACTCAAGAGGCACAAGAAGAGTTGGCAAGTATTATGGCCGCCTTTCACCCTCTCGGTTTCCGGCTAATGGCTACGGCCCTCGCAAAGGCTGATTCACGCTTTCTTCTTCCCACCATCCGAGTCCCCACTTTGCTTGTTTGGGGTGACGCGGATAAACGATCCCCATTAGAGGTTGCATACAAGATGCACGATGCGATACCCAAAGCACGGCTGGCTGTTATATCTGGGGCTGGACACGCTAGCAACCTCGAAAAACCAGCCCAGTTCAGTGCCATCGTGCGCGATTTCGTACTTTCGTTAACCGTAAGTTGAAACACCTTTGTTTAGAGTCTTTGTCCGTTGGTTCGAATCAAAAGGCTTGACAATCGAGCGCTAAGCCCCTAAAATAACACAATAATTTAGTCGCAACTAAATTACAAAGTTTTTTCGCTTTATTGGAGACACCATGTCTAAAAGACTGACCCGACGAGACTTCCTTAAAGCCGGCGCGCTGGGCATAGCCGGCACGCTGGGCATAGCCGCCAGCACCAGGCTGGCCGGCGTTTCGGCGCCGCCCGCCGCCGGCCACCAGCAGAGCGGGCATGGCGGCGATGGGCCTCACGGCATGACCATGCCGGTGGGCGAAGTGGACCATGCGCGCAATGGCTTCAACCCCAGCCAGATCCTCACCGATTTCGATACCGGCACGGTTTCGCGCCTGGCTGGCGGGCAGACCCTGCGCGAGTATTGGATCGTCGCCCACAACAAGACGGTCGAAGTGATGCCCGGCATCGATTTCCCCGCCTGGACCTACGCCTCCACCGGCCCTGGTTGGCACAACCCGATCGGGCGTATCCCCGGGCCCACCTTTCGCGCCAGCGAAGGCGACCGCGTGCGCATTCATTTCTTCAACGGCAGCGATCACCCGCACACCATGCATTTTCACGGTATCCACGCTTCAGAGATGGATGGCGTGCCCGGCGCCGGGCCGGGGCTGATCGAGCCCGGCCAGGATTTCACCTACGAGTTCGATGCCTATCCCTTTGGCCTGCATCTCTATCATTGCCACGCCTTCCCGTTGGCGCGCCATATTGCCAAAGGACTCTACGGCGCGTTCATCATTGACCCGGCGCAGGGGCGGCCGCCGGTCGATCACGAATT
>DATBWP010000061.1:0-4015 GCA_036514735.1 Anaerolineales bacterium | reverse complement strand
TGCATGTACAAAGCGCTGGCTTTGAGCTTCAGCTCGCCAAGGAAAGCTGCCACCTGGCGGGTTTGCTCCATGGGCTCGCCGTCTGCGCTGCGCGAGAGCACCGCGATATGTTTGAACGCTGGTTGGGTTGGTTTCGCCATATGCCTTATCTTACCGCCGTCGCTGATTTACAGGCGTTCCTCACACAAGTGGACATAACCGCATGCCTGGCAGCGCGCCGCCATATCATGTGAGCGATGCATTTCGTCAGCGCTTAACGCGCCTTGCATCTGCGCTAGCAAGCTGAGCAGTTCCTCCTCCAGCGTTCGGCTGAATTCCACGGTAAAGCTGCGCTCCGGGTAGCGGATGATGCCGTAAGGCGGCCGCTGCTTGAAATTGCGCTCCACCAGCGCACAATATGCCGCCACCTGGAACACGTGCGATTCGAAGGGGCGCGCCGGGGTTCGCCCGGTTTTCACCTCCACCGGGATTAACCCCTGTTTGCTTTGGATCAGGTAATCCGGTTTCCCCACCAGGTCCAGGTCTTCGGCCAGCAGCGGCTGCTCCAGCCGCCGTTGCACGCCACTATCTTCATATAACAGGCGGCCTTCGGGCACGCCCAAGCCGCGCCGCTGCTGCGTAGAAAGCCAGAGCAGCAGGAAAGCGAGGGATAGCAGCAGGAGAGGGAGAAAAAGATTCATGTTATTGGAAAGTGGCCTTGGTAAACAGTCTTACCAATACCTAATTACTAGCTTGCCAGCTCCATCCATACCATCAGGAGGGCCAGCAAGATCAGCCCGATGGCGATGAGGCGCACCCATGAGATGGCACGCAGGCCGCGGCCGTGGTGAGCATGCTGGGCTGTGCCCAAGGCCAGCTCAGCAGTGTTGGTGCTGCGCGCCCCGCGCAACCTGTACCACCAGGAGCGCTGGCAATACAGATAGTCGCCAATGTCCGAAGCGCGGATCCAGCGGCGGTCCATTAAGCAGGTCCTGAGAGTAAAGCGGGCAGACGGATGGGTCTACTAATAGTTGGCAAGTTCGATCTTTATCCTGTCGGTGTCTTCAAAAAACACTTTGTCTGCAAAGTTCTCCGCTTCGTAAAGGATTCCGACCCCTTTGGCTTGCAGCTCGCCCCTTAGTTGGCTAAGTTTTTCAGCAGAGACCGCGAACGCAAGGTGGTTTAAACCCACATGTTTCCTATGGTAGGGAGGCTCCCCGTATTCCTTCTCCACTTGCACTAAGGTAATGTAGGTGCCATCCATGATCCAACTCTTACCGTCCGGCCAGGCCTGGAACTCTTCATAACCCAGTTTTGCCAGAAGCCATCCCCAAAACTCCGCGGAAGCCGCAAGATTTGAAATATAGAGCTCAACGTGATGAATCTGGCCGTCTTTCATTTTTGTGGATCCTTCCACATTAAATTTCGTCGTCACTCGCCGCCGGGCCTGCCCAGTTGCTCTTCCAACCGGCGCAGGCTGTTTTCCAGCCCTTTCTGGCGCAGGCTGATGGTCATATCGCCACGCGTGCGTTCCACTAGGCTGCGGCAGATATCGGTGAGGCGGCGTAGGCCGCGGGTGACCGCATCCGGATAGTCCATGGTCACCAACACCGCATAGATCTCGTCCATCTCTCCCAGCAGGCGCTCGGCTTCATCGGAATGGCCGTGGCGCAAAATATCCAGACAGCGGCGGCGCAATTCACCCGCCGCCTCTGCGAGACCTTGCAAATAGGTGGCCGATTCCACGTTGAGGTCTTGTGGGCGGGGTATTTCGCCGCCCTGTACCAGGGCGGTCACCAGGCTGGCTTCGGCATATTCCTTGAGCGCGTCTTGGGTGTAGCCTGCAAAATATAGGTCGGGGAAATCTTTGAGCCCCGCCACCAGGGCCACGGCCAGGTCGCGGGCCGCGTCCAATTCGGCGGCGGCGTTGTCGCGCTCGTCGCGGTGGATGGCGCGGATAGCTTGGGCGCAATGCCGGGTGAGCTGGCGAGTTTGCGCCAGGGCGGCGTCCCGCGCCGCAGTCTGCGCGTCGAAATCGGCGCGAATGTCTTCAGCGATCTGCTCCAGGCGGCTCATGCCAGGCCTTCCGGTTTGGTGGGCTTGGGAGGTTCCGGTGGCTGCAGCGAGTGGAACAGGTCGTCTGCCAGCGATTTGCCCTGCGGGATCTTGATCTCGCCGAAGGTGGTTTCGTACTTGGCGATGTTATCGGCCAACGCGCGCTGCAGCAGCTTGGCGCTGAGCGGCGACATCATCACGCGGGCTTTGACGTAAACATCGGCTTCCCCCGGCAGCAACCGCCCGAAATCGAAGACTAGCTCGGATAGCGAGTGCGAGATGCGCACTACGTTGCTATAGATGGCATCCTGACCAGGTGCCAGGATCAACCGGGGGCGAGGCGGGACAGCTGGTTTACCGGCCACACCTTTTGGGGGTTGTTTTAGATCAGCCATTGGGCTCCTCAACTATCGTCATTGCGAAGAAGCTTTGCAGAGCAAAGCTGACGAAGCAATCTCCCTGTAGGGTCTGGGAGATTGCTTCGCTCGCTATTGATCAGGCTAGAATGGGATCTCGTCTTCCACCATGCTGTCGGGTTCGGCGGGCGCGCCCTGATACTCAGTCTGGCCGCCGCCGTCGCCGCCGTCCGCGCGGCCGAGGAAGACGACGCGCTCGGCGGTGATCTCGTAAGAGGCCGCCGTGCTGCCATCCTGGCGGGTCCACACGCGTGGGCCGCCGGTATTCTTGTCCGGAGTGATGCGCCCTTCCACCAACACCTGGCGGCCGGACTTCAAGTATTGGTTGCAGATCTCGGCCTGTTTGCCCCAGGCGGAAACGCGGAACCAGACGGTCTCTTTGATCTTCTCCCCATTGGAGTTGGTGTATTGGCGATTGGAAGCCATGGAGAAATTGGTTACAGCCTGGCCCGCCGGGGTGTAGCGCATTTCGGGGTCGCGGCCCAGATTTCCGACAACAACGATCTTGTGATACGACATGGTTAGCTCCTTTTTATTTGGTCATTGCGAGGAGTGCTGCCGCGCGCTGCGCAGCAAAGCCAACCAAGCAATCTCCCGGTCTGTATTAGAGATTTGCCTGTTGGGACTTGCACTCGCGGTAAAACGGCTGGCGCTGCCGCCAGCACAGAGGTGAAAGCCTTGCTATTCAGTTGTTGGGAAATGGGGCTCCTTTTCGGATGAGTGCTTTTAGTTTTGTTCCCGGGCGAACGCCGCCCGGTGCTCAGTTCTGTTCACTCACCAGCTACGCTGATTATAGACCATTTGTGCGAAAAAAGTCAATGGTTGCCAAAAGAAAAGGGCTAGTTTCCCGGCCCTTCTTTGTTATCCAGAGGTTGGCACCTCTTGGCTTGCAGGTAAGCTAACCTTGCGTGGCCTTGCGGCCAGGTACAAGGCCGCAAAGTACATCAAATAGCTAATGACTTCGGTCAGCGTGGGATTCCCGTTGTAACCGAACAGGGTCTTGGCTACCTGCCCCACCAGTGAATCCTCTGGGAGGATGTTGTTTACATCCCATAACGGTTCTATGATCCCAGGAATAAAGCCGACCTCATTGAACTCGTGCGTTCCATGAGCGACCAACCCGGCCGCAAAAAAGATCAGCAGGATGCTGGTCACTCGGAAAAAAGACCTCAAATTCAGGCGAATTGTGGCGCGATATAAGCCCCAGCCCATGAGCAAAGCTAGCGCTAACCCGCCCACTGCCCCCAGCAGGGTTTGGGAGAGATTGGACGTGAACACAGAGGCGGTCAGGAAAAAAGCCAGCTCGATGCCCTCGCGCACCACGGCTACAAACACCAGCACGAATATGGACAGTTTGCCGGCCCTGCTCGCTAAACGCACATCTTCCTGGATCAGGTTCTTGATCTGGGCGGCGCGGGCTTGCATCCACAAGATCATCCAGGTCAGCAATCCGGCGGCCATCCACATCATCACGCCCTCAAAAATGGCTTCGCTATCCCCTTCGAACGACGCGCCCATGATGTTGAGTGCAATGGCCACAACCAGGCTGGTGGCAATCGCCGAGG
>DATBWP010000060.1:0-2116 GCA_036514735.1 Anaerolineales bacterium | reverse complement strand
GATTGGGAAACGGCGCGCGTGATCCTCGACAAGTATGGGGTGGACTATATAGTTCTCGGGGAAAGGGAACGGTTTAGCTACACCGTAGTTGAAGACAAATTTTCGGAAAACTTGATCATGGCCTTTCAAAATCCCAGCGTGACCATTTACCAAGTGCCCTAAGCGTTTAGGCCGCGCCGATTCCGCGGTGACCGTAAAAACCTGCTCGACTATAATGACAGCGACCATGGCGCAACGAACCCCTCTAAGCCGCGAGCACTTTGTTTATTTTCTTATTTTCTTGGCCGCCTGCCTTTTACGTTTCGCGGCGCTGGGCGCCGCGCCGCTTAACGAATTCGAAGCCAGTTCCGCCCTGCCCGCAGCGCAGTTAGCAGAGGGCGGCCAGCCACCCCTGGGCGGACAGCCAGGCTACGTGCTGCTAACCAGTTTGTTGTTCGGGCTGTTTGGCAGTAGTGAGTTCCTGGCCCGTTTTTTGCCCGCGCTTTTCGGCGTCGCCGTGGCGATGCTCCCTTATTTCTGGCGGGACCTGCTTGGCAGAAAAACAGCTCTAGTACTGGCGCTCTTTTTAGCCATTGACCCCGGCCTGGTGGCGGTTTCGCGGTTGGCAGCCGGCAACATGTTGGCCGTGGCTGGCGCCTTGCTGGCGTTGACAGCCTGGCGATACGGCCAACCGGCGTTGGCCAGCGGTCTGGCTGCGCTTGCCTTACTCTCCGCTCCCAGTATTTATTTCGGAATTGGTGCCGCGTTGCTGGTGTGGGCAATGCTTAGAGCGCCCTTGCAGGTTGATGGTCCGGCCTTGCGCAAGGCTGCGTTCGTTTTCCTTGCGGTGCTGCTGTTGGGGGGTACTCTGCTTTTCAGAGTTCCCCAAGGGCTATCGGGAGTAGGGCAGGTATTCTCCGCCTTTTTTGGCGGGCTCAACAGCTTCCCTGGCCTTGGTGTGCTCACCATTTTTCTTGCCTTGCTTGGCTATGCCTTCCCGGCCCTGATCTTTGGCGGCCTGGGCGCGCTGCGCGCCTGGCGGCAAGATGAATCCGTGGGCAAGATCCTGTCCCTGTTTGCCGCATCCGCGTTTTTGCTCATATTGCTGAATCCCAGCCGCCAGGCGGCTGACCTGTTGTGGGTTGTGCTTCCGTTGTGGGTCCTGGCTGCCACCGAAATGAGCAGCTACCTGCACGCCCCTGAAGAAGAACCGGCCGCGGCCATTGGCGAAGCCGGGCTCATGCTCTTGCTGGCCGCCTTTCTGGTGCCGACCCTGGCGCGGATTGCCAACCAGGCGGTCTCACCTCAGGCAATTATTGTTTTATTCGTCCTGGGTATCGCCGGCTTGGCCACCGCGCTGATCGCTCTGGGCTGGTCACGGCGCTCAGCGTTCATGGGGTTGGTCTGGGCGCTAGCTTTGATCTCGGTTGTGTTTTTGCTTTCCGCCAGCAGCCGTTTCTCGCACTTGGAAACTGCATCCGCCAACGAGCTGTGGTCCCCCGGTCCGGCGGCCGGACACTTTGGGCTTTTGCTCACCACGGTGGACGATCTTTCCTTTTGGGACCAAGGGCAGGCGGACGCGCTGCCTATCGAAGTGCGCGTCGAAAGCGCAGCCCTGCAGTGGGCTTTGCGAAATTATGAGCAGAGCGACTCAGGTTCCTCCACCCTGGCCCTGGCGATCACAACTGCTGAAGGAGAAACGCCTGCGGAATTTGCCAGCTATCGGGGCCAGAGTTTCGCGCTCAGCGCATGGCGGGCTTGGGAAGGCTGGCCGCCGAATTTCTTCGCCTGGCTATTATTCCGGCAAGCGCCCACCCAAACCCAGCAGGCCATCCTGTGGGCTAATGCTAATCTTTTCCCCGATGCGGAATTCAGCGTTCAGGCGGCTCCCGAAGGAACTACTCCTTAACTTCCGTGATGGCAAAACCACTGACCATAGCAATCGATGGCCCGGCCGCGTCCGGCAAGTCTACGCTGGCCGAAGCCCTGGCCCAGAGCCTGGGATATTTGTATTTTGACACCGGCGCCATGTATCGCGCCGTAACCCTGACAGCCTTGAGACGCGGCGTGCCCCTCGACGACGAGGCCGCCTTGGGGAAATTGGCGGCAGAGATCGAGATCGATCTGCGCCCCGCCA
>DATBWP010000059.1:0-3891 GCA_036514735.1 Anaerolineales bacterium | reverse complement strand
TGGGTTACGTGCTTGGCCGTCTCGGGAGGCAAATCCAGCAGGTCGAGGGTGACCAACTCATAGCCCCCGGCTTTGGCCAGTTGTTCAACCAACGCCTGGCCGATCTCTCCGGCCGCGCCGGTGATGAGGATCGCTTCTTTTAGCATGCGCTCTCCTGGGGTTCGGGTCTGGGTTTGTATTATTTCATACCTTCCCTAAAAGGTTAAGGGCAGGTACATCGAATAACCAAGCGATCCGCCACTTTTGTCACTCCGAACGGTCTATTAAGTCCTTATCCGATAGAGAATCAAGAAAGCGAGGAATCTCGCTTACGCGGTCTTCCGCATAGCCTGGTTCCGCCTCACCTAGCGAGAATCCTCTCAGTTAAGCCGGGTATTATTAAGCCAACTCTCCGGAGGGTCCTTATGAGCGAAAACGAACAGGAAAAGAAAAAAGAAACCGACGAAGAAGTCAAAGAAGACCTCCAAGCCGACCGGGATGACTCCCTGGGCTATTCCCGCGAGCAAATTACCTTCGAAGAGGAGCCCGATAAACCCGCAGAAGAAAAAGGGGATGGCAAGCCCTAGGTATAAGCCTCGTCCGCAGCTTGGCATCCCCCTCCATTTCCATCCTCTAACTCAAAACCGCCTGTATGATGCCCCTGGTGGGGTCTAGGCCTTCCGCTATTGCGCTTGTGCCTAAGCCTGCTCATAGGCATCAACTCTGGATAGCATGCGGCTTGTCAATAGGTCGACATTACAACGTGGAACTTAACTTGGAGAATCGCTACCCGGCGTAGCCGGTAGATTTCTTCCGTAAAGTTGCGCAGCAACTTACTTGACGCAGAACGGATGTTCGTGTATAGTTATTAGCACAAATGAACGAAATTCTGCACCGAGGAGTGCCGCAATGATGATGGCCAAACGTCGCAAAGGTCTCAGCGAGCGCCATAAGAAGATCCTGGTTATGCTGGAAAACTACCAGGCGGAAACCGGATATCCCCCCTCTATCCGTGAAATTGGCAAGCAAACCGGCATCTCCTCCACCTCAGTGGTCAATTACTATTTAAACCAGCTTGAAGAAGAAGGCTATATCGAACGCGATCGCAAGATCTCGCGCGGCGTGCGCCTGGTGAAGGACCTCTCCGGCCAGCTGCACGACGTTGCCAACACCGTGCGCGGCGCCATCGAAGACCTGATCCGCGTGCCCGTCATCGGCCGCATTGCCGCCGGCCTGCCCATGCCCATCCCCAGCTCCGACTTTGCCTATTACGACGCCGAGAGCGGCGTGCAAATTGCCCGCAGCCTGCTGGCTCCCGGTGACAAAGAAGAAGACCTGTTTGCCCTCGAAGTCCAGGGCGACTCGATGGTGGATGCCATGGTGAACGATGGCGACATCGTGGTGATGAAGCGCGCCCAGGACGCCCGCAACGGGGAAATGGTGGCCGTGTGGCTGAACGACCGCGACGAGACCACCCTGAAATATTTCTACAAAGAGAATGGCCGCGTTCGCTTGCAACCGGCCAACCCCACCATGCAGCCCATTTTCGTGGATAACCCCCGCGCCGTACAGGTGCAAGGCAAAGTGGTCATGGTTATCCGCCAAATGGAGCGGGTTAACTAAGCCAAAACGAACTCCTCATAAAAACCCGTCAATCGACGGGTTTTTATTTTTAATCGTTTTCCCAAGTAAAATCACCCCATGCCATTAGCTAACAACGAACGCATTTTGCCCACCCTGATCCGCGAGCTGGCTGCCGAACAGCACCTCAAACTGGCTGGCTTTTCTCAGGATTGGATTCTGCGCCTGGAAAAAGACGGGGTGGCCCGCCACATCTTTGGCTACAACTTCGAGCTCAACTCCGCCACCGCCCAACTCACCGCCGGAGACAAAGGGGCCGTTTCGGACCTGCTGAGCTACCTGCAGGTTCCCCATGTGGAGCACCGCCTTTTCCTGCACCCGAGATTATCGGGTTATGTCTCCTCCCAAGGTAACTGGCCGGCGATGCTGGCTTACGCCCAAAAGGTGGGCTATCCGCTGGTTTGCAAACCAAACACCGGCACCGGCGGTGAAGGCGTGAGCCGTGTGGATAATCCCGCTGATCTGGAACGCACCACAACCGCCTTGTTCCAGCTGCACCGCTCCATCTGCCTCTCGCCCTACCTGGATTTTGAACAGGAATATCGCGCCGTGATGCTGGATGGGGTCTGCGAACTGCTCTACACCAAGCGCCGCCCCCACGTGGTTGGCGATGGGCGCTCCAGCGTACTCGAGCTCATCGAGCAGCTGCACCTCAGCGGCTCGCTTTCACAGGAGTTGGCTGGCCAGGCCATCGAACAGCACCGCGGCGAATTGCGCCGCGTCCCTGAAACCGGACAGGAGGTCCTTATCGGCTGGAAGCACAATTTGGGAGAAGGGTCTGCGCCGCACCTCGTGGATGAAGGGGCGCTATACAACCAACTGGTCGAACTGGCCCGCCGCGCGCAGCAAGCCATCAATATCCGCTTCGCCTCGGTAGATATGGTGGAGGCGGACGGGCAGCAGTTGGTCCTGGAGATCAATTCCGGCGTGATGATGGAGTATTTCGTGCGCCATTTCTCTGACGGCCGCCAGCGCGTCAAGGGCATCTACGCCAAAGCGCTGGACAAGATGTTTGGCGGCAGGCTCACCGCCACCTAAGATAAAATCCTCGCGTGGCAACTCCGCAGCTTAAGGGGATCCCGCGTTCCAAACGAATACTCGACTTGGCGCTCACCCTCAGCGTTGGCCTCATCGCGCTGCCGGTCATAGCCCTTATCGCCCTCCTGGTTCGTATCTTTCTCGGCAGCCCGGTGGTTTTTCGCCAGCGGCGGCCGGGTTACCGCGGTTTGCCCTTCACTCTTTACAAGTTCCGCACCATGAAAGAGCTGCATCACGCCGATGGCCGCCCGCACTCGGATGAAGAACGTCTGACCCCGTTAGGTCGCTTTCTGCGGGCCACCAGCTTGGATGAACTGCCGGAACTCTACAACGTGCTTCGCGGTGAAATGAGCCTAGTGGGGCCGCGGCCGCTGCTCATCCAATACCTGGACCGCTATACGATGGAGCAAGCGCGCCGCATGCTGATGCCGCCCGGCATGACCGGCTGGGCGCAGATCAACGGCCGCAACAACGTCTCTTGGGAAGAGAAGTTCGCCCTGGATACTTGGTATGTGGATCATTGGTCCTTCTGGCTGGACGTAAAGATCATACTGCTCACTCCATTAAAGGTGCTGCGCCGCGAAGGCATCAGCCAGCCCGGCAACGCCACGGCTATGGAATTTATGGGGAGCCAGCCCCCAAAAAGCGACGAGTATAATGCCCGCCATGCGGGATGACGCCGGCCTATACCGGCAACTCTTTCGCATCCGGCGCTTCGAAGAAAGCGTGCTGGATGCATTCCCCACCGGCGCTTTTTACGGAACCACCCACACCTATTTAGGGCAAGAAGCCAACGCAGTGGGCGTGCTGGCGCACCTCAATCCCGGTGATCTGGTGTTCAGCAACCACCGCTGCCACGGCCATTTCATCGCCTACGGCGGCAACATGCGCGCTCTGTTCGCCGAGCTGATGGGCAAGGCCACTGGCGTGTGCGGTGGCCTGGGCGGCTCGCAGCACCTGCACTGGAGGGACTTCTACTCCAACGGAGTGCTGGGCAGCACAGCCCCAGTAGCAGTTGGTGCCTCCCTGGCAGAGAAGGCCAAGCGCAGCCAGGCCCTTACCGTTATCTTCCTGGGCGATGGGGCCCTGGGGGAAGGCGTGGTTTACGAGAGCCTCAACCTAGCTTCTCTTTGGAAAGCGCCCATCCTTTTCGTCCTAGAGAACAACTACATCGCCCAAACTACGCCGATCGAGCTGGCCCTGGCCGGCTCTATCAGCGCTCGTTTTGCAGCT
>DATBWP010000058.1:0-2662 GCA_036514735.1 Anaerolineales bacterium | reverse complement strand
GGGTCGAACGGCTTGGGGATAATGTAGTCGCTGCCGAACTTGAGCGATTCAAGCCCGTAGGCGCGCAGCACCGAATCGGGCACGTCCTCTTTGGCCAGGGCAGCTAGCGCTTTGGCTGCCGCCACCTTCATTTCGTCATTGATGTGCGTGGCGCGCACGTCCAACGCCCCGCGGAAAATGAAGGGGAAACCTAACACGTTGTTGATCTGGTTGGGATAATCCGAACGCCCGGTAGCCACGATGGCATCCGGCCGAGCGGCCTTGGCGTCTTCGTAACGGATCTCAGGGTCTGGATTGGCCATGGCGAAAATTAGCGGCTTCTTCGCCATCGTTTTCACCATCTCCGCTTTCAACACTCCGGCCACCGAAAGGCCGTAGAACACATCCGCATCTTTCACTGCGTCGGCCAGGGTGCGCGCTTTAGTCTTTTGGGCAAATTCCTGCTTGTATTTGTTCATGCCCTCGGTGCGGCCTTCGTAAACCACGCCCTTGCTGTCTACCAGGGTTACATTCTCCCGCTTCGCCCCCAGCAGCACCGCCATGCGCGCGCAGGAGATCGCCGATGCGCCCGCGCCGGAGATGACGATCTTGATCTTGGCAATGTCTTTGCCCACGATTTCGAGGGCGTTTAGCAACCCGGCCCCGGAGATAATGGCAGTGCCATGCTGGTCATCGTGGAACACGGGGATATCCAGCATGTCTTCCAGGCGGCGTTCGATCTCAAAGCATTCGGGCGCCTTAATATCTTCCAGGTTGATGCCCCCAAAAGTGGGGGCGATGGCCGCCACTACCCGGATAATTTCCTCTACGTCGTGGCTGTTCACCTCGATATCGAATACGTCGATATCAGCAAAGCGCTTGAACAGCACCCCCTTGCCCTCCATGACCGGCTTGGAGGCCAGCGGCCCGCGGTCTCCCAGGCCCAGGATGGCCGTGCCATTGGTGATCACCGCTACCAGGTTGCCTTTGCTGGTGTACAGGTAGGCGGTGGCTGGGTCCTTCTCTATCTCGAGGACAGGCTCGGCTACCCCCGGGGTGTAGGCTAGTCCCAGGTCGCGCTGGGTATCCAGCGGCTTGGTAGGCAGGATCGAGATCTTGCCTGGCTTGTTGTTTAGATGATGGTATTCAAGGGCTTCTTTTCGCAGGTCGGTCACAGGGAACTCCTATTCGGAAAACCGGAAGATAGCACGCGTGCGCTTGCCGATTTATTCTAATATTCTAGCCTACTCCCTCCTAGAGAACTTTGGACTGGATTTCTTGGGACTTTTTGGCGGTTGGCAGCTACCCACCCAAACCGCCAATAAAATTCCAGATCACAACTTCTGCGCTTGTACCAGCCATTAGAATAAAGTACACTCATCCGCGCGAGGAACCCCTAAATGGCTGAAGAAAAAAAACATGCCCTGGAGCATGCCCTGGACCAGATCACCAAGCGCTGGGGTGAAGGGTCCATCATGCGCCTGGGGGAATCGGCCAGCATGGCCGTGGAAGCCATCCCCACCGGTTCCCTCTCCCTGGACCTTGCCCTGGGCGTAGGCGGCATACCCCGTGGCCGAGTTACCGAGATCTTCGGCCCTGAATCTTCGGGCAAAACCACCATTTGCCAGCACATCGTGGCCGAAGTCCAAAAACAAGGGGGCACGGCAGCTTATATCGACATGGAGCATGCTTTGGATCCCAGTTATGCCGCCCGTTGCGGGGTGGATATCGATAAATTGCTCATTTCCCAGCCGGATACGGGCGAACAGGCCTTGGAAATCGCCGAGGCCCTGGTGCGTTCAGGAGCGGTGGATGTAGTTATCGTAGATTCCGTAGCCGCCTTGGTGCCCCGCTCCGAGATCGAGGGGGATATGGGCGATGCCACCATGGGGATGCAAGCCCGCCTTATGTCCCAAGCTTTGCGCAAGCTTTCCGGGGCGATTAAACAGACGAATACCGCGGTGGTCTTCACCAACCAGTTGCGCCAGAAAATTGGCGTTATGTTCGGCAACCCTGAAACCACCAGTGGCGGCATGGCCCTCAAGTTCTATGCCTCTGTGCGCATCGATGTCCGCCGGGTGCAATCCATCAAGGAAGGGCAAGACATTGTCGGGAACCGGGCGCGGGCTCGCGTGGTCAAAAATAAGGTCTCAGCGCCCTTTCGCACTGCCGAATTCGATATCATGTATAATGAAGGCATATCCCGGGCTGGCGATTTGCTGGACCTGGCGACCCAATTGGAATTCATCGCCAAGCGCGGCTCCCACTACCTGTACAAGGAAGAGCGCTTGGGCCAAGGACGCGAGAACGCCAAAGCGTTCTTGCGGGAACATGCAGTACTGGCGGCCGAGATCGAGGCACAAGTGCGCGCCCATGCCCAACCGATGATGTCCCTCGGCGTGGACGAAGGCGAGCCCGAAACTTAGCTCGGCGCCGGTCACCCTCACAGGTGGCCGCGGCGGTAAAACGAACGTACAAAACTTGGAAAGTTTGGGAGCCTGTCCTAAGGCTGCCCGAACGCTGACACTAAAACGAACAAACAGACGAGCGAGGTTTGCGCTAACAGTCTTACCCAGCGCCTTTTTTACCGGATTTAGACCAGCATAAACTGGTCCTCGCCTATCCAAGTGATTACCTCGTATGCAGCCGTGGCCGCACAGGCGGAACACGGCTGTTTTTGATT